>DAOTXA010000423.1:0-5109 GCA_034435595.1 Anaerolineae bacterium
CGATAGGCAAGGCAGAAATCAACGCGACCGCTGATAGCATCTCGAAGTAGTAGCGCGTGCTGTAGCGCTGCGAGCCAATCCAGTACGCCAGATGCAGCGCGACCAACCCCACCGCGACCGCCAGCAAAAGCCATGTCCATATTGTCTTATGGTCGTTTTTGCGCTCAACAACCAGCATCACGGGCGGGACCAGCATCCACGCCAGCAGCGCCAGCACCCAGAATTCTGGCATATCGAGGTTAGGCGTCACTGTGCCGCGTAGAAAGTCCATGTCACGCATCACGGGGATGATCAACCACGCCATGCCAATGAGCGCCCATGCCTGCAACCACAATCGCCGGAATCCGACGAACAGCCCGAACGGAATCAGCAGCCAGCTTAAGCCGAACAATAGAAAATAGTTGCCGGGGTCGAAGCGATAGTGATCGGCGATTTCTTCAGTGATGATGCCGCCGTTCCATAAGGAACTATCGTAGAATCCGCTTTGCCAGCCGAACAAATCCGCCGCCGTCAACGACAGGTCAAAGCGTGTGTGACGAATCCCCTTGATGATGTTGTGTCCCTGCATATCACCGCGCACACTGCTACGCCCGCAGCACATTCCGAATCCGACGCGGTCGTATTCCCACACCAGCGTGTATAGATTCTTGCCGGGGTCGCCTGTCGTGGCGTTGTTGAACGCTGGCAGCGCGAGGGCGATCAGCGAGGCGACAATCGCCAGCAACACATAGGGTTGCAGTAAGGGCCAGAATTTCGCATCATGCGGCACCGTATTCTTCCCCTGCTTATCACCGATGCTTCGCTCTGGTACAACTTGCCGCCATGCCGCCACGCCGACGCGCAGCCCGCTCCACAGAATGAAGGGCGTCACCACCCCAATCGTACTCAGCGGACGATTGATGACCAGCAGGCCGAGCGCAATCCCGGCGACAACACCCCAGCGCAGGGCATGTTTCCCCTGTGTTATGCGCCAGTAGGCATAGACGAATCCGCTAAAGGCGGCGAGGGCGGTGGTGTGACTCATCAGCGAGGCGTTGAGCAATAAGGCCATCGGGCTAAGGGCGACCAGTGCGGCGGCAATGACGCCCTCATCGGGGCCAAAGACCTCGCGGCCCAATCGATAGGTAAAGGCCACGGTCAGCGCGGCAGCGAAGGCGTTAATCACCCACGCCTGACCCATCGCCACACCCAGTCCAAGCAGGGCGGGCCAGCCGGGGCTATATTTGCCGAAGCGGTTGCCCTCATAATCGACGACAAAGGGTTGCCAGTAGGCGCGGCGCGGATCAGGTGTATCGACAGTGACCTCACCACGGGCGAAGATACGCGCCTGATACAGATAGGCGACCTCGTCCTCCAGGTGTGGCAGGCGCTCGAACACATGACGGCTGATGAGGGCGCTTGTCGTGAAGGCGAAGAAGACAAGTGCAACGGCGAAAAGCTGGTGAATGGGAGGTTGGTTCGGGAGTCTCATGCGGGCGATTATACGAACACTGCGCATCTGGCGCGATAGCGAAAATCGTACAGGCTGGCTTATGTTTGGCAGTAGTCGTGTAGACAGTATTCGGTGTAATGGGTACGTTAACCCAAGTTTAACGGAACATTGTGTTTTCTCCGCATTTCCACTTGGCAACACCCACCGGCGGCCTGTATAATCCGACAGGCTATTGAACCTACCGCGAACCTCTCGCCGCCGGGAGGCGCTTTTGCCGCCGTGTGGCGGTGCTAGAGATAAAGGACGCGATTACGCATGAAGGTCATTCTACTCGATTACGTGTACAAACAAGGTGTTGCCGGCGAAGTCATTGACGTTGCCGACGGCTTTGCACGCAACTACCTGATTCCCAAGGGCCTCGCCGTCAAGGCGACCGAAGGCGAATTGAAGCGTGCCACCAAATTGCGCGAACAAGCTGCTGTCAAGCGTGCCGCGCTGGAAAACCGCATGAACGAACTCGCCCGTGAGATTGACGGCGTGGAACTGGTGTTCGGGCGTCGTGCGGCGATTACGGGCAAGCTGTTCGGTTCCGTCACCACGCAGGAAATCGCCGACGCCCTGCTGGAAAAAACCAGCATCGACATTAACCGTCGCCGTATTAGCCAGCAGTCCCTGCGCGAAATCGGCACGCATGAAGTGCCCGTTCGTCTGGGTAGCGAGGCTTCTCCCAATATCAAAGTGACCATCGTCCGCGAGGACGAACTCAATGATTACCTCGAAGCGATGAAAGCCGGGGACGAGATCGAGTTCACCGAAGAAGGCGAACTGGTCGTTGAAGGCGAAGTCGTAGCAACCGGCGAGGACATTGAGGAAATCGAAGCTGAACAAGCCCCCATCGGTGCCGATGTCGTAACCGATTCTACAGGCGACATGGAAACTGACGTGCTGCCGCGCTCTGAAGTGATGGAGAAAATCGAAGAAATCGCTGCCGAGCTTGCTGAAGCTGAAGAAGAAGCATCCGAAGATACCGAGGACGCGAAGGACGAGTAAGCACGTCCTGCGTTTTGCCGCATCCGTATCGACATCAAACGATTGAAGCCCCGCAGTGGTTCCACTTGCCGGGGCCTCTTTGTTGAAAGACCGGGATGGATTCTTACGCATTAGGCCGTTATCTACGCGACACGCGTGAAAGCCTTGAACTGCCGCTTGATGATGCAGAGGCGAAACTCAAGATTCGCCGCAAAATTCTTGAGGCGTTCGAAGAAGGCGACTTTGAGGTTGCAGATATATCGCAGGTGCAGGTGCGAGGATTCCTGCGCAATTATGCGCGTTACCTGAAGCTCGATGAAGACCGTATTTTGCTCTACTACGATGCGGCCCTGCAAGAAGCAGGCAAACGTGGTCGCAAAAGTCGTGGACGCAACGGCGACCGTCCCGCCAGTCGCTCGCAGCGCGATACGGGCGAACGCAAGCCGCCCTCCAAATCATCGCGACCCGATTCGCGTTCCAAACGCAAGCCGCGCACGCAAAGCCGCCGCCGCATGAGTGTGGAACGTGCCGTTGAGGAACAACGCAGCCAGACCTGGAACGACGATACCCTGCACACCGATACCGACCCCGCTCCCCTGATTCCGACGCGGCGTGCTATCACCGATACCGACCCCAGCCCGCTCAAAATCGAACTTGCCGACCCTGATGCGCCGAACCCACTGGTGCGGATCGCTATCAACGTCGCAGTCGCGCTCTCTGCACTGGCAGCGCTGGTGATCATTGTCTTCGTGACGATCCAACTGCTCGAAGAACAGCAGCGCGAGGACTTCGCCCCCGGCGATGCGATCCTGGGGCAGCTTCCACCGACTGCAACCCGCACCCTCGCGCCGACCTTTACGCCGCGTGCGGGTGGTCCCACGCTGCCCGCCGTCCAGCAGGAATTCGACGGGCGTGGTGTTGCTGTCACCATCGAGATGCAGCAGCGCGGCTATCTGCGCGTATTCACCGATGGCAACACACAAATCGACCGTCTGGCAGTGCCGGGGGAGGTCTTCGACTATCGCGCTCAGAACGAGATCGTCCTCGTTTCGAGCAATGCAGAGTCGTTGAACATCGTTTACAACGGTCAGCAGCAGGGGAGTTTTGGCGGGCGCGGGCAGGCGGTGGATGTCATCTTCACTGAAACGGGCATTGATATCGAGTCTGGCCCCGGTTTCGAACCGACGCCGGAGACACCGACCGCCACCATTACCCCGGATGCGCGTGCGGCAACCGTCATCGCCGCGCAGACGCCCAGCAACACGCCGGGACCGTCGCCAACGCCGACCAACAGGCCATCTATTACGCCGACACCGTCGATCAGCCCCACGCCCAGCGACACGCCGACGATCACGCCGACGCCGACCATTACGCCGACGCCGTCTGATACGCCGACCGCGACCAATACGCCGACGATCACGCCGACGCCGACCATTACCCTTACGCCAACGCCGACGGTCGTGCTGCCCCCGCGTGAACCGGCCCGCAATCCCACGCCGACTAAAGACGGCGCATAGCTATCAGTCCGCGCAGGGATACTTAAAGCAGTCTGCCGTGTGGTCGTTGACCATGCCGCACGCCTGCATAAACGCATAGCAGATCGTCGGGCCAACGAACGTGAATCCGCGCTTCTTCAGGTCCTTGCTCATCGCCTCAGATTCCGGCGTATACGCAGGTACATCGTCCAGCGTTTTGAAACAGTTGACCTTCGGTTGCCCGCAGACGAATCCCCAGATGTAGTTGTCGAAACTGCCGAATTGCTGCTGGACGAGGATATACGCCTGTGCATTTTTGACAGCGGCGCGTACCTTTAGCTTATTGCGGATAATGCGCTCATCTTGCAGCAGGGCGGCGATTTTGTCCTCGTCATACGCCGCGACCTTCTCTACGTCGAAGTTATCGAAGGCCGCCCGATAGCCTTCTCGCCGCTTGAGAATCGTGATCCAGCTTAACCCGGCCTGCGCACCTTCGAGAATCAAAAATTCGAATAGATCGCGGTCATCGTGGACCGGCACGCCCCATTCTTCATCATGATAGGCAATATACAGCGGATCGCTGCCCGCCCATTCGCATCTCGGCTTGTCATTGCTCATGTGTCGCACTCCTGTGATTTACGTATATAAGAACAATTGTCCGTATTTTGTGGATTTCTTGCAAACGATTTCCCTTGCGAAACCCTGTGTCTCTGCGTCTTTGCGTTGATTTTCCTGTCGCACGATCCAACGCGCCGTTGCCGGGAACCTGTGACGGTTGTTACAATCAGATGCAGAGCAGTTTCACCTTTATTTCAAGGAGACAACTCCCAATGGATTTACTCGAATATCAGGGCAAGCAGTATTTCGCCCGCTTCGGCGTCGCTATCCCCGCCGGGGCTGTGGCGGATACGCCCGATCAGGCCGTCGAAGCGGCGGAGAAGATCGGCTATCCGGTCGTCGTCAAGGCACAGGTACAAATGGGCGGGCGCGGCAAGCAGGGCGGCATCAAGCTCGCCAACAATGCCGATGAAGTCCGCAAGCACGCCGACGACATCCTGAAGCTGACGATCTACGACCGCACCAAGACCATCGGCCTTCCGGTCAAGCGGCTGTGGATCGAAACCGCCTCCGACATCAAAGCCGAATACTACGTGTCGTTCACGCTCGACCGCA
>DAOTXA010000424.1:0-7154 GCA_034435595.1 Anaerolineae bacterium
GACCGGCGTCGGGGGTGAACCCTCATAAGCTTCCAGCTTGGTGACCATGCGCTCCCGCTCGGAGAACGCGCCGTACATCGTCGGCAGATAGCCAATCAAGAGCGCGATTAGCATCATGCTCAACGCCGCCTGCGAGAAGGCGAGGATGTCGATTAGCAGGCCATCGTGGAAGGCCGCGCCCAGCGTCATCAGCGACGATCCGCTGAGGATAAACGCATCCCTCAACGATAGTGTCGGGTCAATCGCCCAGTAGATGCCCGTGTAACCGATGATGAGGTTCGCCAGCCAGATCAAAGGCAGGATGAACATGGTGTACGGCGGGTGCATCGCCAGCGTGTTGTCTTTGACCGCAAAGGGCGTCCCCGGTCGAAAACGCAGCGACAGCACCCGGTAGATGACGATCATCACCAGCTTGGTCAACCGGGAGCGGTCTGCACGGGGTAGCACGAACGACCGCAGTGCAGAATCGATGGTGTAACCTACCAGCGAAAACCCGGCTAGCAGCGCAATCACCCGTAAAAAACCGAATAACAACTCCATAGCAACGACCATTCATCTGTGATACCAACGCGCACAAGTATGAACGAGATCGGTCACCAGCACAACAAAGCAACGGCGACACGCGGCAACACGATGTGGGGCACGCTCTATGGTGCCCCACATCCGCAGCGATGATTAGCGCCCCATCGCCTGTGATATACGTCCGGCGGGGACGACCAGCACTACGCCGAGTGCGATAGTGCCCAGCGCCAGCATCATCCCGCGCAGCAGACTCGCCCACAGTGGGGTTGCGCCCGTCAGCGGCAGTGCGCCGACTACCTGCGCGTTCGAGCAGCGCAAATCGTCGAAGTTGGACGCTGTGACGCAGGCCGTGTTGTTGATCGTTGCGCCGCTGACGACATCTGTCACGATGATGAATTGCACTGTCTGGAAGGCTTCCAGCACCGGGAAGGTGACCGTCACCGTCTGACCGCTGGTGCTCACTGTACCGAATTCCGATTCCACCCGCACCAACCGCAGATTCGCATTCAACTCGTCGCTGATGACGACGTTTTCGCCGTTCTTACTGCCCAGATTGGTTACTGAAACGACCCATTCCAGCCGCTCGCCTTTAACACCGGTCTGACCGGGGACGAGGAAACCGAGCTTGCTGATAGCCGGGTCGAAGGCGTCAATGGCGGTGGGCGGGTTCACGACGACAACCGGCGCTTCATCATCGACGATGTTGACCGTCTCGGTCGCAGCGGTTCCGTTGCTAAACGCCGAGGGATTGGTCACCGTCACCGCGTGCGCAATCGTCAGCGTGCGCGACCCGGTATCGACACCGTCATCTACTGGAGTCACCGTGATCGTCTTCGCGCCGAAATCCGCCGCCGTAAACGTAACCGTCGTCGTCGAAAGCGCCGCTAGCGCCGGGTCGCTGGGCGTCAATGTGACTGTCACCACCTCGGACCCTACCGGGGGGGTATCGACACTGATCGTATACGTGCCGTCGCCGCCTTCGGTGATGTTCAATTCCGTGGGGTTCACCGTGACCGTGCCGCTGGTCGGTGGTGCGGCGTCAAGGATCGTCACCGTCTGGTTATTGGCCCCGGTAAACGTACCAAATCCGCTAAAGTCAAGATTGAGTGTCACCGTCTCGCCACCGTCGGTGATGGAATCGGTAAGCGGGTTGATGGTGAAGGTGCGGGTTGCGGTTGCGCCTGCTGCCGCGTTGATGGTGAACGAACCATCCGAGAGCGTGCCATCAGTGTAGTCAGAGGTACGGGCAGCCGTTCCACCGACCGCGAAGAAAGCGTTAATGTTGGCAGTCTGCGATCCACTCGTGTTATTCACTGTGACCGTTACCGTTGAAGTTGTCGTGCCTTCAGTAACGGTGGGCGCACTCAGCGAGAAGGACACCAATGCCGGTGTGCCGCTGTCTTCAAACGCCCCCGCATCACAGCCCGTACCCGGACGCACCACGCCGCGCTGGTCGAGCGCCAGACAGCTTGTGCCAATGCCCAGCGCACCACTCCCCGGATTGAGGGCGCGTGTTTGAGAGAAGCCGCCGTTATTCGCCAGTGCCGCCAGGTTCGCCACTGCGACGGTGACGCCGCACGAAGCATCGCTGGCGATGTTGTCGCCAAGATCGGTGGGGGCGGCTGGGCCAACCAAAGCACAGCTTGCACCGGCTCCGCTGATGATCGTCTTATCCAGCGAGACAACGCTACCTGCACCGCCTTCGGTCGAGTAGAGTTGCGGGCCGGTCGTTGCGCCATTATCCGCCAGGGTGACGTTGACGAGGTCCATGTCGGTCGGCTGCGTGCTGGGACGCCAGTTATAGATGCCGCCGCCCTGTGATGCGCCTGTGTTGTTGGTGAGGGTGACGTTATTCAACCGTGTCTGACCACGCTGGCGGTTGAAGATACCCGCGCCCTGACCCGCGCCCGCCAGCGTATTGTTGGCGATCAAGGTGTTGTTGACGTTTAGCGTGGCGGCTAACCCGGCGGTGAATTCATAGTTGAAAATCGCGCCGCCGCGATATCCGGCCTGATTGCCCGTGATAATGCTGTCGTTGATGTCTACCCGCGCACGGTTGTAAATGCCGCCACCGCCACGGCTGTTGTCGCCAGAGCCGACCGTCGCCGTGTTGTTTGTCACCGTGATGCGATTGGCTGTCAGTACCGTATCTTCTTCCGTATTGTAGATCGCGCCGCCCGTGTACGCGGTGTTGTTGTCGAAGGTGCTGCCCTCAATAGTCATCGTCGTAGACTCAGAGGTCAAGCCGTCTCCGCGAACGTTGAAGATCGCGCCGCCGTTGTTCGCCGATGTGTTGTTGGTGAAGGTCGAACCGACGATTTCTGCGCTGCCGTTGATCCCGGCGCGGCTCATATTGGCAATTGCTGCACCGCCACCGCCACTGGTCGGTGCGCCGAGCATCCGGTTCAGGTTAAAACGGCTGTTACGCACGGTGATGTCACCGCCAATGTTATAGATGCCACCGCCACCGAGGAAGGTCGTGCCACCTACCGCCGTGTTGTTATTGAACTGAGAGACATCGGCGGTCAGCGTGCCCAGGTTGTAAATTGCGCCGCCGCTGCTGGTCGCGCTGTTGTCACTGAACTTGGCGTTATACAGATTGAGCGTTCCCGCGTTGTAAATTGCGCCGCCGTTGGTGGCGGTGCCGCTGGTGAGTGTGACATCGCTCAAGGTCAGGGTCGCGCCTGAAGCCACCTGGAAGAAGCGGAACGTGCCGCCTGTCCGCGAAATCGAAAAACCCGCGCCCTCGATGTTGACAGTGCGCGGGCCGTTGATGATCGCTGTCGCATTGGTGCCATCGGTCCCCGCAAACGTGGAGATAGAACCGTCGAGGGTGATGTTACCGCTCAGGATAATCGTATCGGCAGCCGTCGCTGTGCTGACGGCGTTTTGCAGTTCCGTGGCATTGCTGACGAAAATATCTGCCGCCTGCGTCTGCTTTGCCGGGACGAGGGCCAGTACCAGCAGCAGCACCAATGGTAACACCTTGCGAAATGCAAATAAATAGGATAACGAAACGTTAATCATAAGCGAACCAAAAACTGACCTACCATGCATGAACATCGTATTACCCCCGAAGGACTCATTGAATATTTGTGCGGCGCATCTGCGCTTCACGTTGAGGGGGACATTCTAACGCACCCCACTAACAAAGCGCACATTACGGTTAAATTTCCCGCCATGAATCGACTAAAGGTAACCGCTTTTTATCCGCATTCGAAGTGAATGCTGCACATTTTCAGATGTTTTTGGGAAATTTCGCACAAGCGTAACCCGCTCTCCCCGGTGCGCCATTTTAATGCCTGTCATGCCCCCGGATGTGAAATGTGCCCATCGGATGGCAGATGTGCGGTTGCGCGGCGCATTGTACGCTACAATAGAATGACGTTCGATCTGCTTCCAAATGAGGGAGAAACAAGCGATGCCAGCACCGCGTCGATGGAAATCAGGAAAACTCGGAATGGGCCTGCTGCTGATAGGCTGTTTGTTGTTGCTGGGCGGGGTCGTCACCGCGCAGGGTGGCGGTGACTTCTTTGTAGAAGTGCTGCGCGAACCGGGTCGCAACTCTGCCGCCGATTATGCACGCATCGCCATCGAACCAACCCAGGGCCTCCCCGTCGTGATCCGCCGTGAATCCGGGTCGCGCTTTGGCGCGGACCGCATTCATGTCGAGGTCTTTACCGGCGAGTGGGAATCGCAGACGACCAACGGCCTTATGCACCCGGAGACAAACATCATCACGCCCAAAGGCATCGATCTCGCCTTTGACGAGGACGGCGTGCTGTATGCCGCCATCAATCGTGAGTTCTCTGCCCAGCGTGAAAGTGCATCACGCACGCTGGTCGCACGCTTTGGCGCAGGCGGCTGGGTTCCGGTTGGCGATCCCTTCGGCGGGCAAACGGTCGGTGCGCCCTACCTGTTTGAATCTGACGAGGGGTTGACCTATGTTTCTATCGAAATCAGCGAAGAGGGCTACTACGAACTGCGTGCTCGTGTCTTTAATGGTGGCAGTTGGGAACCACTGGGTGCGAGCAGCCTCAATATTGAGCAGGGAACGGATGTCACCAGTGCCTTTGCTGCGGTAGACGGCGAAGGTCAGCCGATTGTGGCATGGGCGGAATATTCCGAAGAGTTTGGCGTCACCCTCGCCTTTGCCGATTACTGGGATGGTCGCCGCTGGCAGGAAATGCCCGAACTGCCACTGGTGGCGGATATGGAAATCGGCGATGTTGAACTTTCGGGGCTGGTCGCAGGGGATGATGAGAGCGTTTTTCTGGCGACGAGCGAACCCTTCGACCGTACTAACTTCGTCGATATCTGGCTGCAATCTACCGATTATGACAGCGAGTGGGGCGAACTCGGCCTGCCCAATCCTGCCGCAGATACCGACTGTGCGGTCGGTCATGCCTTTGCCGCCGGGCCGGACGACACCCTGTACTATGCCTGGGCAGAACCATGTGAAGGTGTGATCCGGTTGTCCATCGGCACCGAGGATGACGGCTGGCGTACTGCGGACAGCGAGGTACGCATTCAGCGGATGCGTGGCGAAGCACCGCCGCTGCAACTGGCGGTCGATGCCAGCGGCAACGCCTTCGTTCTCTGGATCGAGAACGGCAGCGCGGGCGTAGCGGTCTTTGCGCGATAGGGAGTTTGATCACCCCAGCCAGCCCTCTATCCGTGATGGCGAACGCCTGCGCCCATGGCCTAAAGTGCGTCCGGCGCAAACAACCGCGTTGAAGAACCGCCCTCGCCTGTGTACAATGCGAAGTTATGCAATCGTGTTGCAAGACGAGTGATTCGGGCGGTTATGGCATTCGAGTACGAGGCCCTTGTTGGACACCTATTCGTCGTTGGCGGACGAACGATCAATGCGCCGCCCCCCGGCGCGTTATGCGAGGTCGCGCCACGGCAGGCCGCACGCGGGCGCGAGGCCGACACGTTTTTCGTGCTGGTGACGCCCCCCGGCGATAATCGTGCATCCAGCAAATTTTATGACAATCTGGCGCAGATGGCGGCACAGCAGTATTTCACCAGCACTGGCAGCGTGACCAGCGGCCTGCGCAACGTCTTCAATACCCTTAACCAGAACCTGTTCGACCACAATCAGAAGCAGCGGGCTGCCCCCGCCGCCGAACGCGACCGCACCTACGAGGCTAATTTGGTGTGCGCGGTGCTGCGCGGCAAAGATTTAATCGTCGGGCGCATCGGCCCTGGCGTGTTGCTGCTGCGGCATGACGGGCGCACCGCCAGCGTCCCTGAGAACCTCAAAGACGACGAATCGCTGTATACCGAGCCGCTTGGCGTGCATCCGATACCGAACCCGAAGATGGCCCAGTATCGTGTGGCGAACGGCTCGCGGCTCGTCCTTGGCGACGTGAATCTGGCGGATTTTTCGCTGGAGCGCATGGATAACATCCTCACCGCCGCTGATCTGGGGACGGTGCTGGTCGGCTTCAAGGATTTGTCACGCCTGCAATGCACGCTGATGGTGACCGAATTCGTGCCGCCGGATGCCGCCGATGTGGACCCCGGTATCCCCACCGGCGAATCGTCAGCGGCGATTGCGGCGCAGCGCGGCGCAAAACCGCAGTCCGCGCCCGACGGCGAAAAACCGGGGAAGTCGCCGGGCCAGCACCCGGTCGAACGACAGGCCCGTCAGGGTCTCAGCCGCGCTATCCTCGGATTGGGCGGTGCGGTCGCGCTGGTCAACCGGGCGTTCAAGCATTATTTTCCACCGCCAGAAGAGGATGAAAAGGGGTTTTTCAGCAACCCGACGACAGCGGGTGCAGTCGTGTTACTGCCGATTGTCGTCGTCGTAGCGGTCATCCTCGTGTGGTTAAGCGCCACCAGCGAAAGCGAATTTGAGAGTTGCTTCAATCAAGCGTTGGAACGGGCGCAAACGGCACGTTCTGTGCCGCCGACTGAGGTCAATACCCTGATTGACCTGTGGACGTTTACGCTGCAACAGGTTGATCGCTGTAACGTGTTGCGCCCCGATGACCCGACGCTGACCAACATCCGCGACGAGGGACAAAGCATCATCGACAACCTGAATCAGGTGACACGGCGACAGGCGATCCCGGTCGCCAGTTTTGTCGGCGCGGCACTCAGCGACATGATATTGCAGGGCGACACAATCTACGTTCTGGATCGTAACGAGTCGCTGGTGCATCGCATTCAGCTATCACAGGATGGCCTTGCTTCACAGGCAGAGTTGACAATCAGCGGGATGCGGCGCGGCGCGAGTATCAACGGCCTCGAAATCGGCGATATTCTCGACATCGAGTTTTCCACACAATTGAATCGCATTATGGCGCTTGATGAAAATGGCGTGCTGGTCCTGTGTGATCCAGTGCTGATTCTGGACTGTGACGCGCAGCGGTTGGTGGATGCCGAATCGTGGGTGAATCCGGTTGCCTTTACCGCGTGGACTGAGAATATTTACGTCCTCGACATTGGCGGCGGCGAAACCGGGCAAATCTGGCGCTATATCCCGGTGGGCAACGTCTATGCGACCGCGCCGTCAGAGTACTTCGGCAGTCTGCGGCCCAATCTACGCGCCAGCATCGACTTTTCGATCACGCGCAGCGGCGGCGTCGTCTACGTGCTGGACGCCGCCGGCAGCGTTCGCC
>DAOTXA010000425.1:0-3448 GCA_034435595.1 Anaerolineae bacterium
TCGCCCGCAGACAAAACCCGCCGTATATGCCGGTCATTTTCGCATAAACGCGCCCACTGCGCGATTATCCAGTGATGTGTTCGGTTAAGCCCAACCGCTCAAACTGTTCCGGTGGACTGTCGTTTTCCTGCATCAACCGCACCATATGCGCGATCATGCGAGTTTCTACACCCGGATCGTCGAGCGTTTGTGTCTGTTCGGGGTCGTTTTGTACGTCATATAGCAGCGTGCCGTACTCGTGAAAGTTGCGCCGCGTCGAGGCGGGAATCTTGAGCGTCTTGCAGCCTTTCATAAACGCGAATGGTTCTGATAACGTTACGTCCTGCAATTCGTCCACGCCGAAGCGCTGGCGCATATGCGTTGGCATCAGCGTATAGTTGAACAGCGGCGTATTATCCGGTGAAACAGGCGCACGCATATACACATATTGTCCGTCGGTGCAGTTGACGTGCGCCCCATGCAGACCAAACAGGATCGCCTCGCGGGTGGGTGCGTCGTCGGCGATGGTATCGCGTAATACGACGCCTTGCATATCCGCCGGAATCTCGACGCCAAAGTATTCGAGCAGGGTCGGCGCGAGGTCGATGGTCTGGACGAGTTGGTCACGGCGAATGTTCTGCTGTTTTGAACGCGGGTCCCAGATGAACAACGGCATATGCGCCACTTCCTGATAGAAAGGCTGTGCCATCTTCGCCCACCAATCATGTTCACCCAGCAAAAAACCGTGATCGGTGTTGACGATGAGCAAGGTATCATTCCACAAGTCAAGCTCGTCCATCAAATCCAGCACCTTGCCCAGATAGGCATCGCACATGCTCAATAGCGCGGCGTATTCATAGCGGAGATGCTGCACCTGTTCCGGCGTTTCACTGACCGGTCGGTACATCGGATGATCGAAGTGCGGGCCGTCGTAGTCATGTGGATACAGGTCTTTATACTGCTGCTGCGTGAAGAAGGGTTCGTGCGGGTCGAACGTCTCGATTTGCAAAAACCAACGATCCTGTTCGTGATTGGTGCGGATGAACTCTATCCCCGCTTCAAACGTTTGCGGCTGCGGTTGTTCGGCTTCATTGGGCATGTAGCCGCGATTGATCCAGTCCTGGGGCCAGATTTGCCCGACATGCTCTGGTAGTTCCGGCGGCGCGACGTGGCCTTTCCAGCGGTCGCCCTCCTGCCCGCGAATAAACTCCCATGTGCTGTAGCGGTGATGATACGTCCCGCCGCCATCCTCGAAATAGTGCTGGTGATCGGTCGCCAGGTGCGTATGCACGCCGTTCTCGCGCAAAATCTCTGGCATGGAATCATCAAATGGTTCCAGTGGTCCCCAGCTACGATGCAGGAAGTTATAGCGCCCGGTGTGGATTTCGCGGCGAGCGGGCATACATGGCATACTGCCCACATACGCGCTATCAAAGGTGACGGTGCGCTCCTGCAGGCGTTTGAAGTTTGGCGCGTGCGTCCAGTCGCAGCCATAGGGCGGCAGCATCCGGCGGTTCAGCGTGTCGAACATCACCATAATGGCTTTCATATAGATTCCTTCTGTATATGGATGTAAATTTTCTCATAGGGGCAGGTTATGCTGTTTAGAAGTTCACAAAATGCAGTGGTCTGGTTTTGATCATTATGGTCGCCAAGAATGGCGACCTTATATTCATTCAATCAATCAAACAAACAATCCACACTCCTATGGTGAGTCACTATCGCGCCAGCCAACCGCCATCTACGGGGAGGGTCGCGCCGTTCATGTAGTCCGACGCTGCCGACGCCAGCAGAACCGCCGCACCCTGCAAATCTTCCGGCTTGCCCCAGCCGCCTGCGGGAATGCGCTCGACAATCGCCTTATTGCGGGCGGTGTCATCGCGCAGGGCCTGCGTGTTGTCTGTCGCCATGTAACCGGGTGCGATGGCATTGACGTTGATGCCATGCGGGGCGAGTTCGTTACACAGCGCCAGCGTGATCCCGGTCATGCCGTGTTTGCTTGCCGTATACGCCGGAACGCGAATCCCACCCTGATACGACAGCATTGACGCGATATTGATGATCTTACCCGCGCCTTTAGGGATCATGATGCGGGCTGCGTTCTGCGCCAGCAAAAACGCCGCCTTCAGGTTGACTTGCATCACATCGTCCCAATCTTCGGCGGTGAAATCAAGAATATCATTGCGCCGGATGATCCCCGCGTTGTTGACGAGGATGTCCAGGCCGCCCATTGTGTCGTTGACTTCGTTGATCGCCCCGGCGATATCATCCGGCGACGCGCTGTTCAAATCAAGTTTGATGTGATGGTAGCGTCGTCCCAGTGCTTTGACCGCCTCGCCCGTGGCGCCGTCTTCGCCACGATTCAAGCCAGCGACATCTGCGCCTGCTTCTGCAAACCCCAGTGCAATGGCTTTTCCGAGTCCGCGATTCGCGCCTGTGACCAGCGCGATTTTACCTTCCAGACTGAACTGATCGAGAATGGTCATTAGCGCAATTCGCCCATGGTGACGCCATCCATGTCGGTGAAGTCCATGTTCTCACCCGCCATCGCCCATGCAAACGTGTAGGCGCTGGTTCCCATCCCGGCGTGAATGGACCACGACGGCGAAATCACTGCTTCTCGATTGCGCATGACGAGGTGGCGTGTCTCGTTCGGTTCGCCCATCAGATGAAACACAACGTTGTCGTCGGCAATATCGAAGTAGAAATAGACTTCCATGCGGCGGGCGTGCAGATGCGCGGGCATGGTGTTCCACATGTTATTGGGCTGCAACTGTGTGACGCCGAACATCAACTGGCAGCTTTGCACACCATCGGGGTGAATGTACTTGTAGATGGTGCGCTTGTTGCTGTTCTCGATGCTGCCGAGGTGGAGCGGTTCGGCATCGCTAATTTTAATGTGCGTGGTCGGATGCGCGGCGTGCGCCGGGGCGCTCACCAGATAATACGCCGCCGGATTGCCCGCGTCCGCGCTGGCGAACTGTACATCCTGCGATCCCATGCTGACGTAGAGCGCATCTTCTTTTTCCAGCGTGTATTCGGTGCCGTCTACACTGACTGTCCCGGTTCCGCCGACGTTTAGAATGCCCAGTTCGCGCCGCTGCAAGAAGAAATCCGCTGCCAATGCGGATTTATCTGCGACCAGCGCCACTGATCCATTGACCGGGACCGTGCCGCCGACGATCACGCGATCAATGTGGGTGTAAACAAGACGCAGTTCATCGGCTGCGAATAACTCGCCCACATGGAACTGTTCGCGCAGTTCGTCCGTGTTCATGTGCTTGACCGTTTCGGCATGAGCCGGATAACGCATTTCCATGTTTTTACTCTCCTTTGTACTTAGGTGGTTTAGCGGTAACTCATTTTAGAGTCTACTGTACCGCGTTACCGTGAAAATTGCGCGTATGGATGGTCTGATTACAGGGCAATCGCTTCAAAGTTGTAAGAGTAGTTGCAACAAAAAGGAATC
>DAOTXA010000426.1:0-11566 GCA_034435595.1 Anaerolineae bacterium
TGATTTTGATCGCAACCTCACGGTTTACGAGCGGCTGGTGTGCCTGATAAACAGCCCCAAATCCACCCTCACCAATGAGTTCGCGTAATTCATACCCTTTAATCGTTTGTCCGGCGACGATTTCCATGATTTTGCCTACATCTAGTCAACGTGTCAGATGATAAAGAATAAGTCGTGACATCGTGAATTGTTGAGAATTATAACATTGATATAGATTTTAGACCGTATTCCTGTGGAAGTTGCGATGATTATCACAATCCTGATACAGCCTCGAATATAACGGTTCACCAACGGCAACCCAATGTCTCCATTTCGAGGGAATAGACAATGCTATAATCATGCACAAAATCGGATCTCGAGTATGGGCTAGGGCAGGGAAATGCCAAAACGGATGATAATTATTATTGCCAGTGTTTTGACGGTGTTTTCAATCTGCCTCAGCGGGATTTTACATAATTTCGTTATCGCGCAAGATGCCGCCATTCCCGGAACCACACGATCTCTGGTGAACTTACGGAGTGGCCCGGGGACGCGTTTCCATGTGATTTCTGTTCTTCCGGCAGATATGCCCTTGATATTTACAGGGCGAAATACCAGCAGCACATGGTTGTTGACTCAGGTCGGTGGTCAAACCGGTTGGTTGTCATATACATTCGTCAGTGTCCTTGGTGATGTTACCCAGTTGCCTGTTGTGGATGGTGTTGAACCTTTATCGACGGGTGGTGATAATCCACTGTTTGCTCCACCGCCTATGAATCCGAACGTGGAACCTGCTATGCCGGGAGTTGTACCCCAGATCAGCGCAACAACCCGTCAAATTTTTCTCCAGGGGCAGGAATTAGGTAATTATGCGGGCGTGTTTGCAAAAGTAGGGGATAGCATCACTGCCAGCCAGTTATTCCTTACACCAATTGGATTGGGACAGATGCAGCTTGGTGACTATGAGTATCTGCAGCCAGTTATTGATTTCTTCTCTCAGATGCCTGCTCGCGATCATTACTCGTTTGCCAGCACCAGCGTAGCCGCACGTGGTGGTTGGTCCACGTTTGACGTGCTAGACCCCAAACGTAGTGTGGCGGGAATTTGCCTACCCGGCGAAATGCCCCTCATTTGTGAATATCGGATTAACCGTCCATCAATTGCGCTAATTATGTTTGGGACGAATGATCTTAACTGGGTAGAAAATTCGGCGTTTCGTGCAAATACGGAGCGTATCGTACAGTTGACAATTGACCGTGGTGTCATTCCTGTGCTCAGTACGATACCTGATCAACCCATTAGCCGGTTTAGCAGTCGTGTTGTCGAGTTCAACGAGATCATCATTGATATTGCGTTTACCTATGATGTCCCACTATGGAACTATTGGCTGGCATTACAGGAATTGCCAAATCGTGGCTTGGCTGGAGATAATATCCATCCAAGTTATGACGTTGTCACAAGAAACACTGCGCTGTTTAGTGCCGACGGGTTGCAATATGGGTACAACATGCGCAATCTCACCGCCTTGATGGTCCTTGACGCTATCTGGCGAGGAGCAATATACTAGACTTTACACTATGCGATGGTCTGGATGCGTTTACCGGCGTTCTTCGATGAGACCAATCACGAGGTCTAAAGTGTTTGAGGTTTCAGCAGTCATTGCTGTGTCTTCAATGCGAACACCAAATTCGCTTTGAATATAGAGCTGCAACTCAATAAGCGAAAATGAGTCGATCAATCCACCGGAGATTAGTGGTTCATCATCTTCGAGGGGATAGTCTGGATCGCGCATTAAATCGTTCACAATAAAAGTGCGTAGTTTTTCTCGCATATTGAGTTTCCTGTGTGTTGCACATTTAAGCCTTATCAGCAAAAGCGAGCATGACAAATGGGATACCTCTGACCGTGAGATGAAAGGTCAGTTGCTCGAAAATGGGCTATCGTTCTGTACTGTATCTGGTGGAGAGAGCATTGCTTCAAGCAATGTGACTTCACGACGGTAGAGTTTGCAAAGTTGTTCGATCATCGCCGTAGAACGCGGGGATTCCAGCAAGCTTTGCTTTTGTTCAGATGTGACTTGTTGCAGGATTACCGCTCCCAGGTAGGCCAGGGCCTTGGGGTCGGATGGTAGTTTTTTTTCATCAAATTGAACCTGTCCCGCCTCTTCAAGCGCTTTTAGATAGCGCTGAACCCATCTTCTCAGGCGAAGGCTGCCTCGTTTTATGGCTTCGGCGCTTTCTTCCTCAAGTGGATACATATCCACGTGACCTACGAGATATGGTCGATCGTGGACTAGTTCACGAATTTGGAATCGCTCGCGACCGATGGCGGTAATGTGCATTTGCCCCTGGCGCAGGGGTTGTATCTGGGTGATTTGTGCTGTGCAACCGACCAGATGCGGTTCAGCAAGTGGGCCAAGTGCTTCATGGCCCTGGGCGATCAATACCACACCAAATGGTCGATTTTCTTTGACGCACAGATTAATCATCGTCTTATAACGTTCTTCGAAAATATGGAGATTTAGCGGCATACCGGGGAAGAGAACGGTACCTAGTGGAAACAATGGCAATTCGATCATGTGGCAAATGAGTCTCTAAAACGTGTATGAGGCTCATTTAACCACGCAAATGGGACGAGTACCAGCAAATTATAACGTATTCTCATGTCAAAGGTGGATCGAGAAAACGTTGAATTTCAATCAGGTATCCATCTATATCTCTCAGGAAGCAGTGATAGATGTTGTATCGAGGGTTTAACGCTGGAGGTTTGTCAAAGACGATACCTTTAGTCGTTAAAAATGTATACCATTGGTCTACCTCATCGCAGACAATAGTGATGATGACGTTGTTTTGCTGCCCCTCGTTAACAGTACCTTTTGCATCATCTCCGCGTTGACAAATACCGAGATAGCTTTCACCCGTTAGGTGATAAATGCGACAGGTTTTTTGATCTCGCCACAACTGAAGCGCAAAAATTTCCTCATAAAACTGAGCCGCCTGTTCAAGATTTTGTGTGTAAATGAAAGTGATATGCTGGCTGATTTTTGGATGTTCCATTGAGCTTCCTTTCGGATGCCATAAGTTACTGCGTAGAAGATCGTGAGGATGCGTGGTTTGAGGTTAAGGAACTCGTTATGCTGTAAATGTGATTTTACCTTATCCTGCGGAGTCTATTATGAATATTGTCATGTTTTCAATTAACCCATTATTTCCAGATGTCGTTATGGGGGGGGCTCCCAAACATCTACAAAATATCGCGATGCATATGGGGGAACTCGGTCATGATATAACCGTTCTTTGTACCCGGACAGACGTGAATCAGCTTCCGTTCTACTGGCATGACAGGGTGCTGGTGCACCCGATACTGCGCTATCGGCAACCGTTCCCGCAACCCTATGATACACCCGCTTATAATCTGGCAGGCATCCTGCAAGATGTTGGGGATGTACTTGCATCGGCGGATCGTTTCTACATGCATGATGGTGAGTTTTTGTTCCCTTACGCTTACCGTCATATCCCAACCGTGGTATCACTGCGAGACAATGTATATCCTGAGACAATGCTTGGTGGATTCCTGTTCGCAGCGGATACGCTTATTTTGATTTCCGAATCTTCGCGCCAGTATTATCTGAACACTGTAGGACGCTTCTTTCCCCAGTTCGATGAGCGTGTGAAAGTGATCAAGAATGGGCTTAACTGGGACCGATTTACGTATACAGAGCCTGGTAACATCTATGACGTGTTAGGCATTCAGCCAAGTGAGAGACCGATTATACTCCATCCGCATCGTCCAGAAGAGTCGAAAGGGATCATGCAGACGATCGCTGTAGTGGATCAATTGGTGCATGAACATGAGTTTACTAACTTGCTCGTGTTGGCTCCTCAATGGCATACCGTGCAGGCATCTGTCGATTTAAGGGAATTTTACGAGCGTATCGAAAATGAAATCGACAAGCGTGGACTGAAAGAACACTTCTTCTTCCATGGCTGGATTCCACAGAAACTGATGCCTGAATACTATAGTTTAGGTAGCGTGACTTTCTCGCTGGGGCACTTTGTTGAGTCATTCGGTAATGCGGTCTATGAGTCGATGGGGTGCGGTACGCCCTCAATCGCAGCGAGGATTTCTACGCATCGTGAATTAATGCCAGACCACCTGTTGGCGAAAGTAGATTTCGGAGATATTGATGGCGCAGCACAAATTGCAGCCGAAATCCTCCGCAAGCATCAGCGCATCTCGCCGGAGACAATAACCTATTTACATGAGCATTATGGGGCACAGCGCCAGTTATCTGCATATGCTGATGCAATTCTGAACGCTGAGGTTGCCGAACCGATGCAGTATCAGCATCCGGTAATTGATGGCGAGACGAAATTTCGCCTTGCACCCTGGTGCTATGTGTCTACACAGCGTGGAATCTATCATGATTACGAAGCGGGTTATCTGGATCACGCTGCATTGTTGCGTATCGTCAATCAGATGCCGGGCGGTTTCACGCGGAGACAGGGTCGTGAAGTTGGGATTACAGCGGATGAGTTTGAAGACCTCTATCGCCGTGGGTATCTCGTCCCGCACTGTAATTAACGTCTGCTGTGTTTCGGTGAAGTAGGCTCCATAGCCATGATTTGCTGCCGCCACTATGTTTTTCGGCAAAGGTGGCAAAATCACTGGCAACCGGGCATATAGGCGTTCACTGTCAGTAAATAGGGTCAGAAGCCGCCTCTAGGCTGGTCGTTTTCAACAAATTGGCAGGTTGTTGTGAGGTCGAAGGTACAGTGTAATGTGTATCATGATCCTGACTGCGAAAATCAAGCTGCAACCGACCCCACAACAGCGCCAACTGCTGGATTCTCGCTTGCTGAAATACGATCGGGTCGCGCAAACAGTAAGTATCTGGACCGTATCGGGTCGCCAGATTGTGCCGTCAATCGCCGCTTGGTAGAGAAAACTGAAGTCTACACCGACAAAAAGACGGGCAAGGAGAAATGACGTTTGCCGGTGACTAAGAATGAGTATCTGACGTTACGCAGCCTGTTCGACTGGCTGCGTAACGTCAGATAGTTATTTAATCGGCTTGTACAGGGGCGCGAGTTCGATCACGCCGTCTTCACCCTGTTTGGTCCAGGCGGTGCAATTAGTGCAAAACCACTCGCCGTCACGTCGCGTCATGTGCGAGTCCGGGCAGCGCGGGCACATTAGCACTTCATCTAGCGGAACCGATCCGGTAGGCCGGGAATGTCCGTCTTTGTAGCCCCACACCTTGTTGTAATCGACCTGCCAGGGTTCGACTACAATCTCGCGGATGCCGAGATCATGTAGTTTGCCGCCGAGGTCATCGTCGCTGATGGTGCGTCCCGGCATCCAGCGGGCGTTGATGCGATTGGTGATGAGCAGCAATCCACCTGGACGCAGCACGCGCACCATATCCTTGAGGACAATATCCCTGTCGCTGACAAACTCCAGCGATTCGAGGCAGGTAATGACATCGACTGTGTTGTCAGAGAAGGGCAGTTTTTCCGCTGGACCCCAGATCAACGACACACGATCCGCATACCCGTCCAACTTCACCGAGGCTTGATGCAGCATCCGGCGGCTTAAATCCATGCCGATCACGCGCCCGTGAAACACTGGATGAGTCATTAGCGCGAGGGGCAGGCGACCGGTGCCGGTGGCGACATCCACCACCAGCGGGTTTGACAGCGGTTCAATGAAACCCATGAGCGGGCGTGCCAGTAGATGCGATTCATAGTCAGGTTCGTATTGTTTGATGTTGTCATAGCGCTGTGCGTAGATGTCGTAAAGAAAGATGACAACGCGGCGTCCGAGGTAAACGCCCTCCGTCTCGATCAGCAGCCACCACGCCGCCACTGCCGCCGCGACAAGTACCAGCAGAATGACTACGATTTCCACTACAGCAGTCCTTTTTCCCGCAGATAGGGTGCGCAGGCCGCGACCCCGTCTTGCAGGCTCGTTCTGGCAGTCCAGCCGAGTATATCGCGTGCACGGTCCGTGCGGTAGGTGATGGATCGTTGCACATAGCGCAGTAGATCGGGGATGTCTTTGGCCGTAGAATGTGGCTTCGCGGAGAGGGCGATCATCGCCGCGACTGGTGACAGTAGCAGAGGCGGCACGCCTAAATACCAGCGATTCCCGGCGAGTTGCTGGTATGCGCCCAGAAACTCGCGCCACGTCGGGGCCGGGTCAGGCGTGGCGTTGAATGTCTGGCGATCTGCGCCGGGATGCATCGCCGCTGTCAGAATGAGGTCGCACAGATCGTCTACGAAAATCGGCTGCGCCGATCCGCGTCCACGCCCGATAAAGACCGCCGGTTTGCGTTTCGCTAGCTTGAATACGGATTTGGTCCATGTCGTGCCGCGTGGACCATAAATCATCCCCGGTCGAATGATCGTATATGATAGGCCATACTCGTCATCCGCCGCACGAAGCGCGTTCTCGCCTTCGAGCTTAGTGATAGAATAGGCGTCCTTGCTGGCCTTTGGGGGTGTGGATTCGGTAACATCACCATCGACTTTGAAGCCGTACACCGATATCGTGCTGATGTGGACGAAACGCTGCACATCGTTTTCGACCGCTGCCAGTGCCATATTCCGCGTTCCGGTGACGTTGACACGCCGCGATTCCGCCAGTGTGCCGGTGACGGCTGCCGCGTGCAACACGATGTCGCATCCAGCCGTATAATCGATGAGTCGCCGCGCTTCGTTGAGGTCTGCCATGACGATTTCGACGTTGGGTAGGTCGCGGATGTAGGCGTCGCGGTCCGGTCTACGGGCCAATGCGCGAACGCTCGCGCCGTTATTACTCAGATGCTGTACCAGATGCCCGCCCAGGAATCCGGTTGCACCTGTCACGAAGAAAGTTTTTCCGGCAATCGGCTTCATTTGTGAAAAAATACCGTATCAGATGCGTTTCCAGTGTGTTATGACATGTGTGCGGCAAAATTCGCGAATAATTGATGAAAAGTTAATAAAGTAAATATTTTACAGGAGTGCGTTATTGGATAATGGTTGTGACGGGATGTGTACGATATTGCCGTCGCAAGAATACAACGGAAGGCATTATAGCATATGGCAAGGCTCACAGCAGATCAACTTGCAACACTTCAGGCCGACTTCGAAGACCTGCACCCCCGCTCGATTTTGCACTGGGCGATGCAGACCTTCGGCAACCGACTTGCGCTTGTTACCAGCTTTCAGCCAACTGGCATTGCTACTGCACATATGTTGAGCGAGATCGCGCCGCGCACGCCGATCATCACGCTGGATACAGGGCTACTGTTCAACGAGACGGTTCAACTCATCGATGAGTTGGAATCGTTACTGCACCTCAACGTGCGCCGCATCAAGCCTGCGCAGACGGTAAAGCAGCAAAGCGCCGAATATGGTCCCGATCTCTGGTCAAGCGACCCGGATCGTTGCTGCCACATGCGCAAAGTCTTGCCCTTGAATGATGCGCTTTCCGGCTTTGATGCATGGATTACTGGCCTGCGCCGGGATCAGTCGGAGCGCCGCAGGCAGACGCCAATCATTGACGTTGATCCGCGCCGCCCCGATATGATTAAACTGGCCCCCTTCGCGACATGGGACGAGTCGATGATCTGGACCTACATCCACGCCTATGAACTACCTTACAACGATCTGCATGATCGTGGTTATCCAAGTATCGGTTGCTGGCCCTGCACGCGTGCCGTTAGTGATGGAGAGGGCACGCGGGATGGTCGTTGGTCGGGTAGGGCCAAGACTGAGTGCGGCATCCACATTGCCCGAAGCAACACTTAAAAGGCGAAAAGGTGTGCCGCTGATTGCTGAAGCGGTTTCCTTTCGCCTTGAATTTAATCCCCGCTGGCCTCGATGATTTGCAGATCGTTCTCGCGGAACTGCATCTCGTACAGCTTACGATACAGGCCGTCCTCTAACATCAGTTCTTCATGCGAACCGAGTTCCACGATTTCGCCTTTCTGCAATACTGCGATGCGATGCGCCACACGAATCGTACTTAGCCGGTGGGCGATAATGACTGTTGTGCGGTCCTGCATCAGGCGACCGAGCGCTTCTTGCACCAGATGTTCGCTTTCATTGTCGAGACTGGCTGTCGCCTCGTCTAGCAGTAGAATGCACGGGTCTTTGAGGATGGCACGGGCAATCGCTACGCGCTGCCGCTGGCCCCCGCTCAGGCGCATTCCTCGCTCACCGACGATAGTGTCGTAGCCTTTCGGCATTTCACTGATGAACTCATGCGCATTGGCGGCTCTCGCCGCCTCAATGATCTCATCGTCTGTTGCGTTCAGACGCCCGTAGCGGATGTTTTCTGCGATGGTGCCACCGAACAGCAGTGTTTCCTGTGGGACGATGCCAATTTGCTCGCGCAGGCTGTGCTTGGTCACATCACGTAAATCAGTTCCGTCAATACGGATACTGCCCATTGTGGGATCATAGAAGCGTGGAATCAGGTTAAACACTGTGCTTTTGCCCGCGCCACTAGGACCGACCAGCGCCAGAATTTCACCGGGTGCGATGTCAAGGTCAATGTGCTTCAACACAGACACATCGTCCTCATAGGCGAAGTTAACATTATTAAAAGTAATGCCGCCGTCCACAGTGTCCAGGGTCTGCGCGTCGTCCTTGTCATGGATCTCGGTTTTCTCATCCAATAGTTCAAACACGCGGCTGGTCGCGCCGATGGCTTGTTGGAATTGTGAATAAAGCCCTACCAGTGAGGCGAAACTCCCCGCTACCGTCAAGCCATAGACGAGAAAGGCGATCAACTCGCCGCTGGAAAGGCGTCCGGCTAGTACCTCGCGCCCGCCGAACCAGACAATCGCGCCCAATCCACCGAACGCAAGAAAGGCAATCGTGGGGCCGAACACAGAGCGAATCCGCAGCAGACGCACCGCTGCATTAAATGCCTTATTGATGGCGCTATCGTGGCGTGCGATCTCGAAGCTCTCGCGGGCGAAACTTTTGACCACGCGAATCCCCTGTAGTGATTCTTCGGTGACGGTGGTCGCTTCTGCCAGTTCGTCCTGGACCTCACGGCTGATGCGGCGTAGATAAATGCCAAATGCGAATGCGATCAACACGATCAGCGGAATTAACGCGACGATGAACAGGGTCAGCCGCCAGTTGAGGATGAACATCACCACAACCGAGCCGACCATCACCAGCGATTGCTGGAGCAGTGTGTTGACGTTGTTGACCATCGTCGTGCGCATAACAGTCACGTCTGATGACACGCGGCTGACCAGCTCACCCACGCGGCGCTGACTGTAGAAGGCTAGCGATAGGCTTTGCAAATGGTTGTAAAGCGATTGTCGCAGGTCAATGACGACGCGCTCCCCGACCCAGTTGAGGAAATAGGTTTCCACGAGGGTGGAGATCGAGCGGATGAAGAACACGACCATCAACAGCGCCGTGATCTGGTTGAGCAACTGTATGTCTTGCTGATCGAACACAGAATCGACCACACGCTGAATCATGGCGGGGAAGACGAGGCTCAAGGCCGCGCTGACCAGCATCGCCACCAGCGCAATGGCGAGTTTACCGCGATAGGGCCACAGATAGGCGACCATCCGCCGCCATTGCATAGGGCGTTTTTCAGTGGATGATGCATTTTCTCCGTAGGATTCGGTTTTTGGGCGGATGACGGTTCCACGCTCCTGTCGACGCATCATAGGATTGCGCTTTCGCTAATGTGGGTAGATGCCAGATAGATTCTGGGGTGTTATTGTATAGGGGGTGCAGTATGCCGTCCCTATAGGATATGTACGTATTGATTATGCGATCATCGCATAAGAAGCCTGTTAGATCGCCCAGCGGGGCACATGAACGTTATTCGGGGGATGTGACAGCCAGAATCGCATCTAGTGCCAGATAGGGGAAGTAGCCCGTACTCCACAGTCCAAAACGGTGCGCGGGACTGACCTCAGCAGGGCACTTTGGTTCCTTGCACAGCGTCGTTAGCGGATGATCAAAGGCCGTCCACGCCACCCACCCGGCTAGACCGTTGGCGTTGACGGCTTCCAATGCACGCTGGTAGGCTTGTCGCTGCCCGATTTCGTCATAGGTGAGCGTATCGTAGCCGAACGCGATCAGGACAATCGGCTTTTGCGTGCCGCCGGTGACGATGGCGATTTCCTGCCGTAAATCGTCCAATTGCCCGTAATTCTGAAAGCTGACGAAATCCACAATCGGCGCGGTGACTGCCGAGTCATCGTCCCACCCGGCGGTGATGAGATGGTCGGGCGCGTACTCACGGATGACTTCGGCAGTGTTTGACAACCAGTTCAAGACGCTTATTTTCAGTGATTCGTCATTCGCATAGTCAGTATCACCCTGGTCGCGCAGATCGTAGGCCAGAATCGCGCCTTCGCTAGCATATCTACGCACAATGAAGCGAGTTTGTGCGCGAGAAACATCCGCACCGGTAAATGTTGGACGCGTCGTGTCATGATGCAGTGCGGCGATTACACGCAACCCCCGGTGCCCTGCCGCCTGAATCACACCGTCCAACCGCGCAAATGCATCTGCTATGGGGATGTCATCGCAGGCGAAAAGCTGATCATGACGCAGAAAAATCCGCAGCGTATTAAAATCGGCCCCGGCGATTAAATCGAGTTCAAGCGCGACCGTGTCGAGATCGGATTCGGTCAGAAAACGGTCTTCAGGGAAATCACGCGGGTAGTAGTTGATGCCATAGATCGGATAGGGTACGTTGTTCAAGGTCAGTGCATTGTTTGTCAGTGCGACGTAGTCATCCATGATCACTGGTACATAATCCGGCAAGGTGACCTGCTGCGCATTGCAATCTGATGTGGCGGTTGGCGCGATATATAGCGCAGCCAATCGTGCTTTTGCCGCTGATGTATCCACGATGTTCAACCCCAGTGCTGCCGCATACTGCACCCCCGCTGACCGACGGTCGCCCGCTGCCTCTAATTGTGCGCCGTAGGTCAAATACGCTGCATACAGCCTTTCCCCACTGGATTGAGTCGCTTCGGGGCAAACACGATCCATATGGCGCAGTGTACGCAAATTGTCGATGACGAGCGTCCAATCTTCGCCCCACATCCTGTCAACTTCTGCGCACAATGCAGGTGCATCCGTTGTCGCCACGGGTGTTGCCATTGTCAGGCCGGATTCATTGTCGAGCGCTTCCGGCGCACAAGCACCAAGAATCAGCATCAAAAGCAAGGCGAATGATCGTATGAAGTCGGAATTAAGCATATGCCGTAGGGAATGTTTCTAAGTGACGTGAAACGAGTAACCAATAGCTAATCACCAGTGACTCTTTCACACCGATCGCATGGCACTAATTACGACGCCCTGCGTATCGACCGGGATGACCCACGTTCGCGTTTCGACACCAGCGCCGACAAAAGCCAGCCGCATAGCCTCGGCGATCCGGTCATGGTCCCCTTTGGCGAACGCGATCACTGCCGGTCCGCTGCCGCTAAGGGTAACAGCCTGCGCCCCGGCACGCTGTGCAGCTTCGACCGCGAAGTCGTAGCCGGTGATGTTCGTCGTCAGGCGGGGATTGTGAATCGGCTCGTCGATGACGCGTGCCAGCAAAT
>DAOTXA010000427.1:0-9244 GCA_034435595.1 Anaerolineae bacterium
CATAACTGGCGACGACCCCGGCGACGTTCAACAGGGCGAGACGGTCCAGCGCCTCGCGGAAGGTAATCATGAGTTGCTCCTTTTGGTAAATAGAAACGTGAAAATCCTAACCACGAAGAAAGAAGATGAAGAAGAAAACCCTTTGTGTCCTGCAATTTCAGTTGCCACTTTCTTCGTGGTTCAAACAAAAGACTTGACTTTTCTCTAAAAACTACTATCATTAGTTTTGAAAACAAACAACGTTAGCCTTGAGGAGAGAGTCCCATGCAGGCCACCATCGAAACTGTCGAAACCCACACCGAATCCGCCGCCATATTTGGGCCGAATCTACTGTTACGTATCGAAGGGCTGACGCTGTTCGCCGCGTCCGCCATCGCCTACACCTATTTGCATGGCAACGGCTGGATATTCGCCGCGCTGTTCCTCGCGCCTGATCTGGTCGCGTTCGCGTATCTGGCAGGGATTCGCACCGGGACACAGGCGTATAACATCGTTCACCATCCGCTGCTGCCGGGGATCATGATCGGCCTTGCGCTGGCGACCGGCGCACAAACAGCACTGCTGCTCGGCTTGATCTGGATGGCGCACATTGGTATGGATCGTGCCGCCGGATACGGGTTCAAGTATCCACTTGAGGGTAAGCACACACATCTGCAAAGGGTGTAAGAGAACGATTGTCAATTGTCAGCGTTCAGTTTTCAGTTCAATAGCGAACTGCGGGTTATACTGAAAACTGACTTCTGTAAACTGATCACTGTAAACTTATAACTCACCATGCCCTATCCTAAACAAGTCACCTACGACAGCATTATCGAAACCGCGCACGCCCTTATCGAAACGGAAGGCGGCGCGGATAAACTCTCGCTTAAGCGGCTGGCGGGCGAACTCGGCATCAAAGCACCGTCGCTGTACAACCATGTCAGGAACAAAGAGGCGCTCATTCGCGGCGTCAATATGCTGACCGAAGCGCATCTGTACCAGTCCATGCAAGATGTGCTGGCAGAAACCGCCGCCGATTCCGTATCCGGGCAGTTACTTGCCATCGCACGCGGATTCCGGGCTTACGCCCATAACCATCCGGTAACGTATATGCTGCTGTTCAGCACCCGCAGCGACGACCAGCGCCCCGACCCGGTGGACGCACAGGGGAACATCCTGGCGTTGCAGGCGATGATGAGCGAAATTGCGGGGGAAGCGGATTCACTATCTGCCCTGCGCGGGATGCTGGCACTGCTGCACGGATTCGCCATGCTGGAACTGAACGATCAACTGCGGCGCGGCGGGGATTTATCCGAAGCGTTTGAGAAATCTGTCGCGGCGTATTTGCGCGGCTGGGAAAAGACATCCTAACCACGAAGAAAGAAGATGATGAAGAAAAACCTTTGTGTCCTGCAACTTCAGTTGCCTCTTTCTTCGTAGTTCAACGCTTTACACCGTGACCCGTCGCAGCGTATCCAGCGCCCGCGATAGCACCGGCGGAACGCCCCCACTCAGGCGATTATCCGGCTCACGATACAGCCACGCCGCCCAGCGCAAAACGAGCATGGCGATATCGGCGGGTGGCTGATAGGTTTCGACCACCGTCCCTGCCGCATGACTCGCCGCTGTCGTGCCATTGACGCCGCGCAATACAGTGACCGTATTCGTCGCCGTGTCTACACTCAACACGCGCAGATATTCGCCTTCGATGCGTAGCAAATGCCCGACCTGAAAACGCGGCGACTCGCCCATGATGTCTGCCCCGCCCGCATCGGCGGCAGTGAACGCGGTCGCGGTGTCGTCCAGCGCCCCGGCGAGGGTGTCGCCGCTAAGTCGCCACATCTGCGCCGCATCATCATGCCAGCCCCACACCCCGGTGACCGTCACCGCCTGCTCGCGTGAGACATCCCACTGGAAGGCCGTATAGTCAAAGCGCCGCAGGATGCTGGCGGATTCGCCACCGGGCAGCAGCAGCACATTCGCGGTGTCCAGGTCACCGGAGGCATCGGCGAGCGCAGTCAGTTCCAGCAGGTCATCCGCCAGTATCAATTCGCCCGGTGTTGAAGGCTCAATATCGTGCGGGATCGCCGCGACAGTCGGGCAGAAGCGCCGCCCGGTCCCGCGCTCAATCTGTGCAGAAGCCGCCTGTAATGCCGCCAGCAGACGCATATCGTCCGCCGCCGTCGTCAACCCTAACCGGGCTTTCAACCGGTCCAATGTGGTGATGGTGTACATGATCGTTTCTCCTTTTATGCGTATTTGTGCGTATGTCGATTGTTGGGTTCTATAGATTCGCGCAGCACATATGAACGCCGTCCCATCTGCATAGAATCGCCGGGTATGAAAAATCAAACCCAGTGCCGGGGCCGTATTCTTAAGGCTTACATCAGCAAAATGCGCTTACTATGAAGTACGTCTACATTTTCTTTGTACAATTTTGTGTCTTGGTGAAAAGACGATGCGAGCAGCACTCAATAATTCACAGGGCAGCCGTCGCTTCTGGCAAAGCCTGCGGGCCAAGCTAATCGTCACCATGTTTGCGATTACCCTGATTACGACGCTGGTCTTAAGTGGCATTGCGGTCACGTTCAACCAGCGTGCTTTGAACAACATTCAAGGTCATCTGGCAGATTCAAGAAACGTGCTGGAAGTGAGCAGCGGCAACCGTCTGGGCAATGATGCCGCCATCATCGCCAACCGTGTTGACGAGTTCATGCAAGAACATCTGGAACTGATGCACATGTGGACCACAATCCCCGCCGTTGCCAATGCAGCGCGGCAGGGTGCGGTGGTGGCGCTGGGCAGGGGCTTGACCGGGATGGATGTGCCCGCTATTGAAGAGCGCATGGATGGGGGAATGCTCATCAATAATCCCCAGTCTCAACAGTTCCTGATTTCGCTTGTCGAGGGGACAGCCTTCGGCAAGGTCATCGTAACGGATGTCAACGGGTTCAATGCCTTACACGCCGGGGTTGCCAACGACTTCGTACAATCAGATGAAGAGTGGTGGCAGCAGGCCATGCTCAACGGCTTTCATACCGAAGCCTCTTTTGTCGATGAATCGTTACAGGTCACCATCAAGCAGGTGGCCCGGCGCATTGACGACCCGCAAACCGGCGTCCCCATTGGCGTGATTGTCGGTCAATTGGCTTTGAGCGAAATACATGACATGGTCGATGCTGAGGGCGCACGCATCGAAGGCGGCGAAATTCTCGTCTTTGAGATCGAGAACGGCAGGCGACAGGCAGATACGTTCAACGATCACGACACCACGTTTATCCTGAGCGATGAATTTAACCTGCGCGACCTCGGCTTTAGTCCGGCAGACAATATCGCCGCTTTAGACCCCGGCGCATCGGGTTATAGTTCGCTGGCAGCGCAGGATATCCCGGAGTCGATCGGTCACCGCGACGAAGGTCTTGTGATCGGCTATGCGCGTACCAGCGGGACCGATGCCTATACCGCGTATCCCGGCATTGAAGGGATCGACTGGGGCGTCACCGTCAGCCAGCCGAATTCGCTGGTGTTCGCCTCATTAAACAGCCTCGAAAATGAATTTGACCAACTGGTCACAGACCAGCAAAATGTCGTTTTCCTGTTGGTCGCGGTCGCGCTGGTAGTTTTTGTGAGCGTGCTATTTGCGGCATTCTGGCAAACTGGCATTCTGGTAAAGCCAGTTTTGCATCTGCAAGAAACCACCCGTCAGTTGCGCAGCGGCAATCTGGCGGCGCGTGCAGAGGTACACACCCGCGACGAAATCGGTGATCTGGCGGTCGCATTTAACGCGATGGCAGATGATCTTCAGACAATGGTCGAAACCGAACGCGACGGCAAGGAACGCCTGCAACGGGCAGTACAGGAATACTCGTCCTTCGTCCACGATGTCGCAGATGGCGATTTGCGCGTGCGTCTGGATTTGAACGGGAACGGCGGCAGCACTGCAACCGATGAGGATTTGTACCGCCTGGGCATCAATCTAAACACCATGGTTGAAAGCCTCAACAGCATGGCGACCCAGGTGCGCGAGGCGGCAATGGCGGTTTCATCGGCCTCGCTAGAAATTCAGGCGGCGACCAACGAACAAACATCCACCGCCACCGAACAAAACACTGCTGTCACACAGACGGCGGCAACCGTCGAAGAAGTGCGCGTCACCGTTCAACGAACGGCTGAATATGCCAGGGCGGTTGCAGATGCCTCGCAGGAATCGGTGAGCGTATCGCGCAATGGGCAGCAGGCAGTCGACGAGACTATCGCCGGGATGAACTCTATTCGCCGGCGCGTCGAAGACATCGCGGAAAACATCCTTATGCTTTCCGAGCGTACCCAGCAAATCGGTGAAATTATCGAAACCGTCAACCAACTCGCCGAGCAATCCAAGCTGCTGGCGCTAAATGCCAGTATCGAGGCGGCGCGGGCCGGAGAAGAAGGCAAGGGCTTTGCCGTCGTTGCGATGGAAGTGCGCCAGCTTGCCGAGCAATCCCGCGATGCCACTGCGCGTGTCGGCGCGATCCTCAACGAAATCCAGCAGGCGACCAACACTGCCGTCATGGTCACAGAAGAAGGCAGTAAAGGCGCGGAAGGCGGTATGTCGCAGGCCGAACGCGCCGGAGAGTCGATTCGTGATCTGGCGACGACCATCGAAGATGCCGCTCAGGTGGCGCTACAAATTGCCGATAGCACCCACCAGCAGACCAGCGGCATGGACCAACTGGCGCAGGCCATGTCCCAGATTCAACAGGCCACCACGCAGACTGTCGTCAGCATCCGCCAGACCGAAACCAGTATGCAAGACCTCATCGACATGGCAAATCGTCTGGAACAGGCGGCAGCCCGCTACGAGTTGTAAGGCGACAATTCATCAGCAGCGTGGCTGCATCAAATTCCCCGAAGGTCATAAGAACGCGATTTCGCGTCTATAAACGCGGGCGGCAAAAATGCCGCCCCTACGAGTTCATGAAAGGTGTGTAGATACAAGGGGTCGCATTCTTGCGTCCCGTGTGAACAAACTCACGATATACCTCGTTATCCGATTAAATTTATAAGGTAAATTAGCACGTCCCTACGCACGGGATTTCATTGTAGCGACGCCCAATTGGGCGTCCGCCGTGGATCAATCTCATTGCAAGATAACCCCATCCCCGGCATTTCAGGTACAATAGGCGCATATCGTCTGTGCAGAGAGAGTGGGGCGACATGGACCGAGGGAAAATCATCGAGGTGCTGGGGTTGGTCCCCGGCGGCGGATTCTCAATTACCGATATGCAAATGGTGCAGTGGGGGCGTGATATCGTCTTCGAGTGCCAGTATTTGACCACCAGTATGACCGGCGGTGCAGATGCACCGGTCGATTTTCGTCTGATCTTTAGCGACTGCCGCGAGATCAAGTATCGGGTGTATGCGCACATCAGCGCCCACGAACGCGGGAGTGTCGCCACGATCGCCGATGTGGTCGAAATTTCGCTGGGGCAGGGCCAACATCGCAAAGACGCCAACATCCTGACCAACTGTTTTAGCATCAGCCTTACGTTTGGCGAGGTACTGGTCGAAAAAGACGCCCGTCGTTTTCCGCTATCCGTCTAGCATTCATTGAAAACAGCGCGAGGAATTAAAGCGCCTTATGGTCGAGATTTTCATCAGTTACAGTCACGAGGACATCGACGTGATGCGCCGCCTGCGCCGCGATCTATCCCGCGTTGGCTTTAGCATCTGGACGGACGAGGGCATCACACCCGGTTCGACCAACTGGAAAATCGAGGTCGAAAACGCCATCCGTAGCTGTACGTGCGTGGTGGTGATGTTCTCGCCAGAAGCGGCGCGGTCGCGTTGGGTACGTGCGGAAATTGACTTCGCCGAGACACAGCAAAAGCCCATGTTTCCGGTGTTGGTGCGCGGGACCGAGGCCGAGTCGCTGCCCTTTGGTTTCGCCGGATACCAGCACGTTGACTTGCGCGAACGGGCACTTTACGTCGGCGGGGTAAACCGTCTCGTCGCCGGGGTTTCGCAGTATCTCAACGCCAACCGTCCGGCGAATACAAATGCAGAACCCACTACGCCAGAGACAGTGGCGAATCGCAGTAGATTCGCCACTGTCGGCAATATCGCGCCGGGCTATCTTACGCTGCCGGTGGTATTGGTCGCTACGCTGGTGATCGTCGTCCTGATCTGGCTGTTGCTGCTGGTAACCGGGGTGCTTCCCGGTGGTGCGACGCCCTTCAGCAACGATGGCATCCTCGACCCGGCGACACTGGGCACACTGCTGCCGACGATCATTTAATCACACGGGCGCAACCTGTTGCGCCCTACAGCACTGCCTCCTCTCTGTGTTTCTTTGCACCCTTGCGCCTTTGCGTCACGCTTTCAATCTTTTCGCCTTTTTCTGCCATTTTTGAACAATCCGCGCCCAATCTCCGTAAAGTATTGTAAGAGAGGAGGCAGTAGCCTTGGCGGATTTAACTCTTGTGGCGGAATCAACGCTAGAACCAGCAGACACGAATCAACCGGAAACGGACGAACTTAATGAACTGCTGGCCCAACTGCCCGACCCCGGTGATAGTGAAGCTGAGATCGCGGACGAGCGGCAGATCGAGCAAGATTTGCTCCGGCAGGCCCAGCAGGGCGACCTGTTCGCCTATGAAGACCTGCACATCCGTCTCGAACCACCGATTGGTCGCTTCGTCCGCCGCCTGATCGGGGATACGCCGGAAGCCGAAGACGCGATTCAAGACACCTTCGTCAGCTTTTACATGCACATGGACCGCATCGAACCTGTCGAGAATTTGCGCCCGTATATCTTCCGCATCGCCCGCAACCGCTGCTATGACATGCTCCGCCGCCAGGGGCGCTACGACCACCTCTCGCTCGACGACGAGCCGACCAACGTCCGTGTGTCCTTTTCGCTGCATGAAAAAGACATGCCTGAAGATACCGCTCACTGGCTGCTGCTGCTGATGGAAGTCCAGCAGGCGATGGAACTGCTACCGGAAAATCAGCGGCAGGCCATCATCCTCTATGCCGAAGAGGAGATGAGCTACGCCGAAATCGCCGAAGTCATGGAAGTCAGCATCGGCACGGTCAAAAGCCGCCTGTTTCATGCCAAAGCCAAGCTGCGCGGTCTGCTCCCGGTCGAAACGCTGAAAGCCATCGGCGTCGATCTAAGTGATTAGTAAATTCAGCGATCTTTGATCGCACAATATTAACCGAACGAACAGAACCATAGGAGAATCAACATCATGCTAGACGATACCACCCGCCAGAAACTCAAAGCCTATATCCCGGCGCTGCGCTCGCTGGCAAAATCGGTCCATCATTCGGTGATCAGCAACGTCACCGACGGAACCGGCGAAATCGCCGTGCGCAGCTACACCACCCTGCACAATCGCATCGTAGACCTGATGCCCGATGACGTGTATGTGACCGAGGCGCTCGTCCTCGAACACGACCCCGAAGCGACCGAACGTGAAATGCTATCACGGGTGGACCTGACCGCAGGGCAATTGTTTAATTATCTCGAAAACCTGATGAAAGACACGCAGCCGGAAGCCGATGACTGGCGCGGTCTGAGCAAGGACATCACCGAGCGCGTCAATTCACTCACCCGCCGCACGCTTAATCGCGCCATGCGTAACTTCGATGTTCAGGTCGATTGGGGCAGCGACGAGGGCGCAGACCTCAGCGGGCAAGATTTACAGGGCGCGAACCTCAAGGGCCGCAACTTCAGCAATGCCGACCTGAGCAGCAGCAATTTACAGGGCGCTATCCTCAAGGGATGCAATCTGCGCAATGCCAATCTCAAAGACGCGAATCTGGTTGATGCCTCGATCAAAAGTTCTTCTCTTGACGGGGCCGACCTTTCCAGCGCCAATCTGGAACGCGCCGACATCAAGGGAGCCAGCGCAACCTACGCCCATTTCAACAGTGCCAACATGGACGACGCCAGTTTGCGCGGGGCATCGCTGGTCGCCGCCGACTTCAGCCACACCAACATGAACGTGGCGAATTTGCGCGGGGCATCAGCCCCACACGCCAATTTCTCGCATAGCAACATGAAAGATGTCAGCCTGCGCGGAGCGTCGCTTGTCGCTGCGGAGTTCTATGATACCAACATGCACGCCGTTGATCTGCGCGGGGCCAATTGCAGCCATGCCCAGTTCGCCAACACCAACCTGACTGACGCCCGTCTGCGTGAGGGCAACTTCGCCGTCGCCAACTTTGAGGATGCCAATCTGGTCGCCGCTGATTTGCGTGAGGGGAACTTTGAACATGCCAGTTTCCAGAACGCAGACCTGACCGACGCTAATCTCACCGAGTCCAACATGACCGGGGCAGATTTCAGCGGCGCGACCATGCCCGATGGTCAGCCCTACGGCGGACCAAACGACCTGCGCAAATTCGGAGCCAGCGTCACCGAAGGCGCTGTCCCACCTGTGCCGCCCAAACCGCCGAAACCGCCCAAGCCGCCCAAGCCGCCGAAGGCCCCGCGTGCGCCGGAAGGCAAGCGCAAGCGCCAGATCGCTATCAGCATAGGCGCTGATGATGATGACGAATCGACGTTCGAGGCAGAAGTCGAGGGTGCAATGGCAGAAGTCGAAGGTGCGATGGCAGAAGTCGAAGGTGCGATGGCAGAAGTCGAAGGTGCAATGGCAGAAGTCGACGCGGAAATGGCAGAGGTGGAGCGCGAAATGGAGCGTGACAGCCAGCGCGAAGCTATCCGCGCCCTCAAGCAGGAAATCCGCAGCTTAAAGCGCGAGGTAGACGGTGCAGATATGAGCGATCCGGCGCAATCCGCCATCGCCGAGGCCCGGCGTCAGGCGATCGCCACCATGCAGGCTCGCATCGACGAATTAGAAGGCTAAAAATCAGTCGAAAGATGAGAGAGAAAAGGGGAAGGTCGAACGCGGTCTTTCCCTTTTGCGAATTCCTGTGCCTTTGCGTTGATTGTTCCGTATTTATTCCCCTGCCGATAAATAAAACAACACGTACTGTTTATCGTCCGGCACGTTGAACGGGCTGTACTCCGGTTCCGGCAGATCAAACACGCTCGCCAGATAATTCAGTGTCTCGCGGTCATCTGGCTTAAGAAAAAAGGCGATATGCTGCCCGCGTGGAAGCCGCGACGCACCCCGGATCAAGAACAGGTGCGCGGGCACGAAATCGGCGTCGATCTCCACACCCCAGAAGCGCTCCATCCCCTCAATGTGCGGCTTATACGTCAGATCATCCGTCAGCAGATACGTTTTCGTGCCTTCGGGGAAACTCGCCGCCC
>DAOTXA010000428.1:0-9480 GCA_034435595.1 Anaerolineae bacterium
CCGCCACATCAGACCGATGATGATGCTGGAAATCGCCATGGGGATGATAATCGACAGGCGAAAGAACAGGCGACCGGGCAAATTCTGGTCGAGGAACAACGCCAACCCGAAGCCAACAATGAACTGAAAAGGGACCGTTACCATCACAAATGCGATTGTAAATGCAAACGACTGTCGGAAAATCGGGTCATTGACGATGATTTCAAAATTCGTCAGCCCGATCCACTCCGCCCCGCTAAATGTGGCGGGCGTCATATTGGTTCCGGCGACGTAGAACTGGTAAATCACCGGGTACAGGGCGAAAAGTCCATAAAATAGCACGCCAGGAATAATGAAAACCCACGGGCCGGAAAGCAGTCTTTCCAGAAGAGATTGGCCTTCAAATCGAGCGGTAGAAACACTTTTTGTTGAATCGCCCGAATTTGCAATGATACCCATTTCGTCGCCTCAATAACTTTATTCGGAGAAATGGAACCGGGTACGCGACCCGGTTCCACATGAAGATGTTTGGAGTAGTTGTTGCTAGCTGGTGGCCTGAAGCGCTTCATAGGCACGCATGGTTTCGGCTTCAGCTTCATTGAGTGCTTCTTCGATGGTGGCATCGCCAGCAGCAACACGCTGCAACGCGGTTTCGATGGCAATACGCATATCGTTGTAGATCGCGGCAAGCGGGACCACATAGCCTTGTTCAAGCGCAGCAAGTGTAGTCTGCGCGTAGGCATCTTCGCTGTAGAAGGGGTCTTCCGCGAGGATAGCGGGACGCGTCGGGATCCAACCGCCAGCCAGGCAGGTGCTGGCGATGGCGTTGGTGCCGGTCGCGTGCAGTGTCCACGCAGCGGCGGCGGCTTCGAGCGCCGGGTTACCACTGGCAACGGCACCGATCATCCAACCGCCAGCGACGTACAAGCCGCCATCGGCACCATCCGGGTACGGAATCGGGGCTGCCGACCACAGTTCGTATTCTTCCGGCGGCAGGTTCGGCTGCAATTGGCGGATGTGGAAGTTGCTGTTACCGGTGAAGCTGTAGACGTTGCCTGCGTACACATCGGGCAGCATCTGGTTTTGGTTGTTGCCGATTGCCGACGACGGCACGAGGTCGTTCTCAATCAGACCGGCGAGGTGCTCGAACATAGTGGTCCAGATGGCCTTGTTCTCGTCAGTGAAGGCCGTCGGTGCGCCTTCTTCGTCTACGAACGTCCCGCCCAGTGCCGCGTATAGACCGGCGTTGTGCTGCGTCCAACCGACGTAGGGCGTCACGAAGCCATAGGTGCTGCCACCCTCTTCTTCACGGATCGCGCTGATCTGCTCGACCAGTTCCGACCAGGTTGTGGGCGGGGTCGGGAACTTGTCGGTGCGATAGTAGTACAGCGGGGTATCGGTGTTGTGCCACAACGCGGCGATTGCGCCGTCGTCCATCGTGGAAAGTTCCTGCGAGAAGTCGAAGAATTCACCGATTTCCGGCTCGAAGCTGGTCAGGTCAAGCAATTGACCGGCGTTATAGCGAACTTCAGTGTTGCCGTGGTTGAACCAGAAGGCGTCCACGTTCCCGGCTTCGATTTCCTGCGTGATGGTCAGCGGGTTGCCGTCACCGACGACTTCTTCAACGCGGATGCCCTGGTCGGCAAACTGCTGGTTGAAGCTGTCGATTACACTACGGAAAGCGACCTGACGCGCAGGGCGGCGATCACGGGTGCTGGCCCAGCTTGTTGTCAAAAAGCGGACGACAACTTCTTCACCCTGCGCACGAACGCGGGCGAGGTCTACCAGGCTGCTGACGGCTAGTGTCGCGCCACCTGTGGCGACACCCTTCATGAAATTACGCCGTGAAATTCCTTTTTTAGCCATTGAAAATACTCCTCATATGCATAAATAGTTGCTGGCAGAATTGCGAGAATGGTGCGAGTTTACGGGTCAGTTACACGCTCCTTTCGATCTTGTGCGTTGTCTTTACGCACTACGATTTCAATCGGGACGGCGATGCGCCGGGGCACTCCGCGAATCGTCCCATTCAGACGTCCGATCAGCAATTCTGCTGCCTGACGCCCCAGAATATCACCGGGTTGGAGGGCAGTTGCAATCGTAAAAGGACCGCAATCCTCCGGGGGGGTATAACCGAATGCCGCCACTTCTAGCGATAATTCGGATGTTTGTGAGCCATTAGTAGAGATCACTTCCTGCACACGCTGGTGGTTGATCGCCATCAGGTCATAGGTCAGACGATCCGAAACATCTTGATTGACCGCAATTATCGCGGTTGGTTGATGCGTGCGGATCAATGAATGCAGGCGTTCGGTCATGTGCTCGTCGCCTTTTTGCCCGGTCACCGGACGCAGGCTGCGATAGACATCCAGCCATAGCAGATCATCATCTGCCCGTAGATTGTGATCTTCCAGACAGCGCGTGTATCCGGCAATACGGTTGCGGATACTGCTGACGTTGACCTCAAAGTGCGGGATGATAGCGATGCGCTGATGCCCGCGCTCAATCAATAATTGAGTCAGTTCATAGCTGGCCTGTGCTTCGTCGAAGGCAACCGAATCGGCCTCGATCTCTTTATAGTAGCGGTCCACCATAACAAATGGGATGTTCTGCGCGATCAGTCGCTCGTACAGGGGTAAATCCTGCTTGTTGGGGCCAGGATACACGACCAATCCATCGACGCCATTAAGCACAGTTGCGGTCAACGTGTCCAGGTCTTTGGGGGGCTGATGTGCGAAGCCCATCACATGAAGCTGGCAGTTCTCGCGCATGGTGACTTCTGCCAGACCCATCTGGATGCTGTAGAAATACGAGTGCAGCAGGCTTCCCGGTACATACCCGATGGCGATGGGCTGTGCTGTCGCTTCTTCGGCAGATTGCTCCAGCACGAACGTGCCGCGTCCCTGCTGCCGTTCGACAAAGCCCTCACGCTCCAGCGTATCCATCGCCTTGACGATGGTGATCCGACTTACGCCATAGTCTTTGACGAGTTGCCGTTCTGCTGGCAGCGAACTGCCCGGTTCATACTCCCCACTTTCGATGCGTTCGCGCAGCGAAGCATAAACTTGATAGTAAAGGGGAAGCGGATTATCGGGATCAGTCTGGTATTTTGACATCGCAAACAATCTTAGGGTATGCTTTAATTTGTTATGTGGATATGCCCAATTTTGCCGTGTCCGTTCACATATGTCAAGTTTTTGGGTCAAAATTTGTTCATTTTCGGCAAACTCGGCGCAAAAAAAGGCGAAATCTACGTGTTCTACCCCGCCAGGAACGGTAAATTATTTTGCTTTCTTCACGGAGAAACGACACTTTATGTCCAAAAAGCCAATTGTCCATCTAATCTGTACCGCACATCTGGACCCGATCTGGAAATGGGGGTGGGAAGAAGGCGCACGCGAGGCGGTTTCGACCTTTGCTACCGCCGTCAAAATGTTGGAAGACTTCCCCGAATTCATCTTCAACCATAACGAGAGTTTGCTCTATGAATGGGTAGAAGAATATGATCCGCCGCTATTCGAGCGCATCCGCGAATTGGTCAAGGCCGGTCGCTGGAACATCACCGGTGGCTGGTATCTACAGCCAGATGTCAACTTGCCCGGTGGCGAAACGCTGGCACGCTGCATCCTCGAAGGGCGGCGTTATTTTACGGAAAAATTCGACGTGCGCCCCCCGGTTGCCTACAACTTCGATACCTTCGGGCATGGTAACGGTCTGCCGCAGTTGATGAGTCAAAGCGGCTTCGACATGTACATGCATGGTCGCCCGTATGCGCGTCACCTCGAATTACCCGCGCCCCTGTATCACTGGCAGGGTGTGGACGGCACGAAGATGCTCACGCTGCGACCTGAAGGTGTGTGGTACATGGCACCCAACCATGAGTTTACCGGCGAAATCATGTGGGCGATGGATCAGGCGCACATCGGCATCGAGAACGCTCGGCGCGATGGACGTGACGCGCTGGTTACATGGGGCCTGGGCGATCATGGTGGCGGCGCGACCCGCGAGGACTTGCTGGCTTTTCGCGAACTCATCGAGCAGATGCGCGATAGTGACATTGAGATTCGCCATAGCACGCCAGAAGCGTATCTGGCGCGGGTGCGCGAACAGGGTTCGGATACCACCGCGCCCACTTACGAAGGCGAGATTCAGCGTGTACTCGCCGGTTGCTATACATCCGTCGCCCCGCTAAAACGCAAGATGCGTGCTGTCGAGTCGCTGATGGCTTCGGCGGAACGCTGGGCGGCTGCCGCATGGTGGCGCTATGGCATTAAATATCCAGCAGCAGACCTGCGCGAAGCATGGAAACGAGTCATGCTCAACGCCTTTCATGACGTGCTGCCCGGTTCACTCATTGAGGGGGCAATGCCCGGTGTAGAGGATATGTTCGGCTATGCAGGCGACGTGGCGCGACGGATTACGGTCAATCGTCAGCACGCCATGCTGCCCAATGTCGAACCGACACCGGATACGATTGCGATTTTCATCCTCAATCCACACGCTCACGCCATGAAAGCGCCCATCGGCATCAACTTCCTGCGGGCCTACGTCGGCGCACTCAGCAAAGGCGATTTTGCGCTGTACGACGACACAGGCGAACAGGTCCCGCATCAGGAAAGCGGCGGATCGCCCATCCTCGAAGGCAACGCCATGCAGCCTTTCCTCGGATTTGCGGCAGATGTCCCCGCCATGAGTGCCCGACGCTACGAAATCCGCTTTGAAAACAGTCCCGTTAAGGTGCCGAATGCGCCGACCTTCACCGAGGACGCGAACGGTATCACAGTCGAAAACACGGCATGGCGGGCGACATTCAGTGCCGAACGTGGCGGACTCGTCCAACTAAGCGATAAGGTCGCAGGCCGCGATCTGCTCAAGGGGGCGGTCGGTGTGCAGGCGATGGCGGATACCGCGCACGCATGGGGCGGTATGGAACGCGCCGTGTTTAACGAACCTGTAGGCGAATTTGTGCCGATGACCCCGGCGGAACTCGGCGCATATGTCGGTGTGGAAGAGGACACCACCAGCGGGCGTCCGGTGCGCGTGATCCATCACGGCCCGGTATCGGTCACGGTCGAGTGTTTAACGGTCTGGCAGCACACAAGGGCCAGTATCTGCTACACGTTCTACGCCGATTTGCCGCACATTGATATTGACGTTCGTTTATTTATGCAGGCGCGGCAGAAGATGCTCAAGCTGGTTTTGCCCTTTGATCTGCCGGAAGTTAGCGCCTTCTGCGAGACACCCTACGGTGCGACGGCACGCACCGCCGATGCCACCGAACATGCCTATCATCGTTGGCTGCGACTGGGCAGCGAATATGTCACGGTCGCACTCGCCAACAACGGGCAGGCCGGGTTTGATGTGGATGTCAGCGGCCTGCTCAACCTCAGCCTTACACGTGGCGCGGTCTACTCGTCATGGGATGCGCCGCTGGACCCGAACCGCTTCTATACGTTTATGGACCAATCGCAAATCGACACGCGCTTCCGTCTCATCGCTGGGACAGACGCTGACGAAGTGACCCGGCAAGTCATCCCGCTGGCCCACGAACTTAATCACCCGCTGGAAGCGTTCTTCGCCTATCATCCGGCGAGTTTGCCCGAAGGCGCACCCGCAGCACCGCCACCTTTCGTTGAGGTGTCCCCGTCAACGGTGACCATCGGCGCGTTAAAGCAATCCGAGGACGGCGAAGCGCTTGTCCTCCGACTCGTAGAAACGGCGGGTGAATCTGTGACCGCGACTGTCACCTTAGACGGCGAAGCAGCACAATCCGTCGACTTCACCCCGTATCAAATTCATAACTGGCGTATTCATCGGCAGGGCGAAACCGTCGTTTGGACACCCTGCAACCTGCTGGAGGAACCCGAAAATGGCTGATTTCTCGTTCGATATTCAAACTGTCCCCTTTAGCCGCACCGAGTCGTATGTGGGGGTGGGCATCGCCCGCCACAAAGACGGCATTTTCCTGCGCCATCTGCGCGGGTCGGCGCTGGCAGGGCCAGAACTGTTCCAACTGTTTGTGCTGCACGAAGGCGCATCAATCCCGTTCGAGACGGTGACGACCCCGTCTCTATTGACGCTGATTACCGAACACGGCAGTGTTGAGATGTGCCTCGATACCGGCGATCTGTTGCGGGTACGCGGCGAAGGCGTCGGCCTGCGTCTATCACGTCTGATGGAAGAAAACGAGTTCGACAACGCCTATTCGCCGGATAGCGACCGCTGGGAGACGATCATCTATAACGGCGCGGTCAAGGTCGGCTTTCGTGCCTTAAGTGGATCGCTCAAAATGGATGCGCCCTGGCTTGGTGCATACAGTGAGCGCATCGTCGCCGACTTTTTGCCAGATTCCTCTGGCACGTTCGAGGGCATCGCGCAGGTCTACGAAAGTGTGTGGGACCGTGACCGCATGTTGGATAGATTCGATGAGGTCGTGGCCGCGGCGCAGACCTCATATGACGACTATCTGGCGCAGACGCTACCCGCTCCCGAACAGTGGTCAGAAGCGCGTTCGCTGGCGGCTTACATCAACTGGTCTTGTATCGTCCCCGCTGGCGGTAATCACAAGCGTCCGGCGATGCTGATGTCCAAGAACTGGATGAATAAGGTATGGAGTTGGGATCACTGCTTTAATGCGCTGGCGCTGGTCGATCATGAACCGAAACTCGCGTGGGATCAGTTGGTGCTGTTCTTCGATCATCAGAACGAAGAGGGCGCAATCCCCGACCACCTGACCGAATCGACCAAATCATTCCGCTTTTACAAGCCGCCCATCCACGGCTGGACGCTGCGCCGCTTGCAGGAATTCGGGCTGAATGTCAGCGATGCACAGTTGGCAGAAATCTATGATCCGCTGGTGAAGTGGACGAACTGGTGGTTCAAATCCCGCGATGACGATGGTGACGGCGTACCGCAATACAATCACGGCAACGAAAGCGGTTGGGATAACGGGACCGTGTTCGCGTCCGGTGTCCCGGTGGAAAGCCCCGATTTGATGGGCTATCTGGTGTTGCAAATGGACGTGCTGGCAGAGATTGCCGCCAAACTGGGCAAAGATGACGAGGCCACCGCCTGGAAACGGCAATCCGCCGACCTGTTGCAGAAACTCATCGACCACGCATGGAACGGCGAACAGTTCATCGCCAAAAAATCCGGCACGCATACTGTCCCCGATGGTGATAGTGCGCTTGTATTCATGCCGCTGGTGCTGGGCGATCTGCTGGAAAAGCCCATGCGCGACAAACTCGTGAATGGGTTGCGGCGCTTTGTCACCGATCACGGCGTAGCCACCGAGCATCCCGACAGCCATTACTACACGCCAGATGGCTACTGGCGCGGGCCGATCTGGGCACCCTCTACGTATTTACTGGTGGATGGCCTCATCGCCTGCGGGGAAACCGAACTCGCGGACGAGATCAGCCGCAAGTTCTGTGATATGTGCCAGCGCAGTGGCATGGCGGAAAACTATGATGCTCTGACCGGGGACGGCCTGCGCGACCGCGCCTACACATGGACATCAAGCGTATTTTTACTGCTGGCGAACCGGCTAGTTCAAGGATAAAAACACTCATGACTCGTTCTTACACGCTAAATCGTACTATCCCGGCAGAAGGCCCCTATGATCTTGTCGTTGTGGGGGGCGGACCTGCCGGGACCGCCGCCGCGATTGCCGCTGCCCGCCTCGGTAAACGAGTACTACTCGTCGAAGCAACGGGCAACCTCGGCGGTATGGGGACCAGTGCGCTTGTTTCTGCATGGTCGAACTGTAATAACGGCGTCCATTCGATCATCGGTGGCATCTTCCTCGAAATCGTAGAGACGCTGTATAAAGAAGGTGGTTTGCCGCCAAACGTCGGCTCGGAGCGCTGGAATACGCTCAATCGCGGATTCGGCTTCAACGCGGAACATCTCAAACGCCTGCTGGATACGCTGTGCATCGACAGCGGCGTGGAGTTGCGCTTCTTCACCAAAGCGATCGACGTGGATATCGACGCAGCGAAGAAGGTCATCAATGGAATAGTGCTGCATAGTGTCGAGGGTTATCGCTACGCCGAAGCGCGGGCGGTGATTGACGCAACGGGGGACGCCATCGTCTCTGATTTGTGTGGCGTAGACTACTGGCAAGCGGGGCGCGATACCCCCGGTATCATGCCACCGACCCTGTGTTCCGCATTGGGCAATATCGACTTCTCACGCTTCGATCGCAAAGCGCAGCAGGAACCGCTAGAAGCGGCAGTCGATGCCGGGTTCTTCTCCCAGCCAGATAAACACTTCCCCGGTGTGTTCCAGACCGGCGCGACGACGGCGATCCTCAATGCCGGACACCTGTTTCACACGGATGCAGTGGATACCAGGAGTTTGACCGAGGCGATGATTAAGGGGCGCAAGCTTGGCCTCGAATACGTCGAGTTCTGTCGCCAGTATCTCGACGGCTGCGAGAACGTCGAGTACATCGGGACCGCGCCATTATTGGGTGTGCGCGAGTCGCGGCGCATCAAAGGCGAGTACACGCTAAACTATGACGATTATGTCGCTCGCCGCGAATTTACCGACCAGATCGCCATCTACTCCAAGCAGGTCGATATCCACCCCTATGACCTGTCAGAAGAGGAATATCAACGCTACTATGCCGAGTTCAACGACGTGGATTTGCTCGCGCCGGGAGAATACTATGGCATTCCCTACGGTACGCTGGTTCCGCGTGGCTGGCATAATCTGTGGGCGGCGGGACGGTGTAGCAGCAGCGACATCAAGGTCAACGGGGCGATCCGCGATCAACCGGGCTGCGCGATGATGGGCGAAGCCGCAGGAACGGCAGCGGTTCAACATCTGGAAACCGGGCAACCGGCTTACGAACTCGACACGCGGCAACTGGTCCAAACCCTGCGCGAAAAGGGCGGCAATTTACCGCAAAAAGACCTCAACACCACGATGACCAAAATACAGCCGACTGCATAAGGGCACAAAAATGACCGGAACCCCCAATATCTTGCTCATCGTCGCAGATCAGCTAACGCCCTTTCTGATGGGCACATACGGGCATCAAACGACACGTACCCCCAATCTCGATGCCCTCGCCACTGGGGGCATCCGCTATGACGCGGCCTATACCTCGTCTCCGATTTGCGCCCCGGCACGGGCCTCGCTGGTGACGGGGCAGTATGCCTCACACATCGGCGTGTATGACAACAAATCGTCGTTTAGCTGCGAGGAACCCACCTACGCCCATTATCTTTCCGCCGCCGGATACGATACGGTCCTGACCGGAAAAATCCACTTCGTCGGGCCAGATCAGCTACATGGCTTTCATCGCCGCCTGATTACCGACATCTTTCCGGCGGATTTTAGCTGGCAGAAGCACGACAATCGCGCATCGATCCCTGACGAACACGCCGGACACTATCTGAAAGCGGGCGCGGCAAGTTGGTCCAATAGTGCAGCCTATGATGCGGAAACACACTTTCAAGCACTCAAATATTTGCACAGCGTGCCGGAAAAACC
>DAOTXA010000429.1:0-15759 GCA_034435595.1 Anaerolineae bacterium
GTCGCCCGGTCGTATACACGACGGCGACAGTCAGCACGCTAAACAGCAGCGACAGCGAGCGCAGCGCGAACGGCGAATCACCGAGCAGCGTCACCCATCCCCGTAGAAAAACGTAGTACAGCGGGGGATGTGTATCCGCCGCAATGCGGGGGAACATATCGACCTGCCGGATGATGTTCCATGCGAACGCCTCGTCGAACCAGATGCTTTGCTGCGTCAGATGCAGCACGCGGACGGCGGTCGCCAGCAACAGCACAAGCGTCATGGTGACGAGAATGACAGTGTTGTCTATACGGGTTGGTCGAGATCGTTGAGTATTGTTCATCGCGGGCGCGATGTTACCACAGTCTACAGGGTGAAACTATGGCGTGATGGGCGGCGCAGGGAACCCGGTGGCTAGCGTAGACTTTCCTCTGCGACGCTGGTTCCACAGGTATCACAGCAGTAGAGATGCGTATTTTGTGAGATACCACGTTTGCGAGCGATGGCAGCAGGCCATTTTTGTGTGCCGGTGTAGTCAAACCGCGCATGTACACCGCAACTGGGGCAGGTGGCGAATCGTGCGTCACTAAAGCTACGGTCATCTTTAGGATTCGGTGCTACAGCTTTCATAGGAGTGCACCAGACAAACTAATTTTTCTCTAACCGCATTGTAATAGGTTAAACGGAGAAGTCACAAGCCCAGTTTGACAAACCTCAATCCTGTCCATATTTTCGCGGGAATATCTGACAAATCTCCACACTAAATCGAGGCTTTTGATATATATCACAACGATATTTATTTGTTACTCATCTTCAAGCGCGTTATCGCTGATCGTGCTGTGACAGATATCGCAGTTCCAGAGCGTGATAATCGGGGGGATGTTCATCGTTTCTGCGATATGTTCCGGCCATTTCTGTTGCCCGTTATAGCGGAAGACGGTTTCTTCTCCGCAACTGGGACAAACTCCGCTCTTCGGGTGCGGGGGATGGGGGTGGCCCAACGGCTGAATGTGGTGGTGTGTCGCCATAGCGATCTCGTATCTATCAGGCTGAAACGGTGTGTGCGTATGGTAGATTTATCCGCGATGTCCGGTTGGGATACGCTGCTGAAACGATTCCGTGCAAACCATTTCGCGAACCACGGTTAGAATCCGTAAATCCATCATACGCCAAGTTGATGTACGATTTTGTCAGAAGGGAGTTTGTTTCCCTTAACAGCATTAAGGTTTTCTGGGGCGGGGTATTTAGACTTCAGCGACGTTATGGATTCTTAAGGCATATTGCGTAATTTAGCGGTATTATGAGAGGCATATTAGGGTTTTTTTGGAGAATGATCATCAATGGCACTATTTCATAGTATAAGCGCACAATTTCTATTTGAACGGCCCTCGCGCACGCATTCAATTGACCACTATGTACCTTTATTGGAAAAGAACGGTCGAAAAATCGCGACGAAAATCGCCACGATGCGCCACACTGCCGTCAATCACACCGCCGTAACATATTTGATCGCGGTTGAACGCTGGGGACAGCAACGGTTGCGGATCGCGCAGGGTGCGCCCTTCCGCAACGACGATTACCGCGCCTACCGCCCGCCGAAGGAAACGCCGTGGTCGGAACTGGTTGAGATGTTCGAGGCGGCACGGCGGGGGACAGTCACCCTTGCCAGCGACCTGTGCAAGCGCAACACCAATGGCAAGGTGCTGCATGATGTCTTTGGCGAGATGAGCGTTCGGGCGTGGTTGCATTACCTCAACTGGCATCCGAAGTTCGCGCTAATCGGCGTGCGCTAATACCGCGAGCCGATCACCTTAGCCAGCGCGACCAACCACGCAATGCCCGACCGGAATCCGCGCTAGTCTTTCGACTTATCCGGGCGCAGTCCGCCGGTAATCTCGCGGTTGATTTCGCACATATCCTTGATGAAACGATTCTGGTCGTTGGCGAAGTAGACGTAGCATTCTTCGTTGGCACGTGTGAGCGCCACGTAGAGTTTGCGCCGCAAAAAGCCCTCGCGCCGCTTGCGCACTTCGCCATCGCCATAGATTTCTGTATCCCGCAGATGATCGTAGAGTTCTTCGATCCCTGCAATGATGATGACCTCGCGTTCCAGCCCTTTGACGTTCATGAAGTCAATAATGCAGACCTCGCCCTCGCCGCGTGGCTGACCGAGCCGGTAGGGAATGCCCATATTGGTGAAGGTATCACGGAACTTGTGAATCAGGTCCTCGGCAGTGATGACCATGATCTCATCCGGGTGACGACCGGCATCCAGCAGTTTGTCGATAAAGAGCGCGGCCTCATCAACCGGGCGCAATTCTTCCTTGAGGACCGCGCTGCGATCGCTGTAAGACCTGTATTCGATGTTGCGGTTGTACCCCAGCTTTTCCAGTTCTTTGCGCACATGATGGTCTTTCATCAAAAAGCGATGTGCCAATTGCGCGATGCCGCGAGGCGTGCGATACATAGTGAAAGACGGCTCGACAGGAACCGGTTCGACAGCAAATTTGTGTAGAGAGAGGGTATGTTGGCGGTTGTAAAGCTTCTGGGCGACATCCCCGACGAAGAAAAAGTTGTTGGTGCGGCATAGCTTGCGGACGAGGTCAATCTGATCGTCGTCGAAGTCCTGAATCTCGTCAATCAACACATAGTCGAACACGCGAAACTTGCTCTTCTTATCCTGCATGATGTTACGCACATCTTCACGCAGTTGATCGCTGAAGTCGGGCATTCCCGGCGGATTAAGGACGTAATATTCCTCTTTATTGGCGTAGTTATAACCCTGGACCACAATGCGTTCCATAATATAGGCGACGTTTTCGACGACGAGTTTGCGATAGATGGTGTTTCGTTCTTCCGGCTTGACCCGGCGGTTGAGGATGCGCTCGATGTTGCGTTGCAGGTTTGGATTATACGTGGTAATCAGGATGTTAGGGCTGTCTTCGTTGTTAGCGCGACAGCGGTCGATCATATATAACGCTTTTTCTACAAGGACGGTGGTTTTGCCGCTCCCGGCGACATCGAGCAGATAATTCTGGCTATCATCCAGGCTGCGCACCCAGGTTTGTTGCTTCTCGGTCAACTCAACGAGATGTTCGCGCTCGTGCATGAGTCGCTTGTCGCCACCGACATAGAAATCGGGCGGCAGCAGGCGGTCGTTGAGTGCATTGAGCGCGTCCGTGTTGCTGGGGCGAAAGTAAGCATTGCGCTTGACCAGTTTCAGCAGTAGTTCCTGCGGTTTGCGCTTGAACGCCTCCATGCCATCGCGGAAGAGGATGCGCTTGGCGTCGAGATAGTATTTGCTTTGCTCGTCCTTGATCGACTGGCGATCCCCGATGCTGTTGAGGAATTCCGAGCGGGTCAGGCGGGGGAAGGCCAGCAGTGATTCTACGAATACGTGCTTGCCGATGTACTTCATCAGCGCGTGCAGATAGTCGTCGGCCTGTCGCATCGGGTTTTTGAGGTGCATTTGCTCATCTGTCGCGTTGTTGCGGCGGATAACCGTATATTGATCGGGCCAGACGAAGGTATTGTGCAGGATGTTCCAGTCCTTGACCTCAATCGACAGCAGGCCGATATCTGGCCCGGTGATGATGAAATCCGGCGTCTTCTTCAGGCTGCTACCGTCGTTGCCGGTTAGCGAGATGTTCAACTCGTGGTATACGGCGTAGCCATCGGGCAGATGGCTAAGGAAGTGAAGTAAGTCATTTTCGGCGGGGTTTGGTGTCTCTTCGCGGTTCCCCTGATAGATGCGTGCGCTCATGGCCCCTCCCGTCCAATGTTTTCGTTGGTATTTCGTTTGTATGCAATGTAATCATATACAGATATGTAAGAACACGCCAGCAGGCACTCAATTGTGTCGAAATCGTAAGAATATGGTTCAATGACCCTCGTCCTATCCATACAGACTTCAGTTTGCGTTTACAATGGGCCTATGCCTGAATTACCGGAAGTCGAAACTGTAGTACGCAATCTACGCGAACCGTTGATCGGTCGGCAAGTTGAGGGAATGTGGTACGACTGGGGCAAGACCCTGCACAGTCCCGCGCCGGACCAATTTGCGGCTCGCATCGCCGGGCAGACGTTCCGCGCAGTGGATCGTCGCGCCAAGTATATTTTGTGCCATCTCGACCATGATACGCTGGTCGTGCATTTGAAGATGACCGGACGCCTGTACGTCACCGACGCCGGCGCTGTCCACGACGCGGACAGATGGGTGCATTTTCGCCTTGATCTGGACGCGGGAAAGCAATTGCGCTTCTCCGATTCGCGCAAGTTCGGGCGGGTGTATTTGACCGGGGACGTGAATACGATCACAGGTAAACTTGGGCCGGAACCGCTGGAAGACGCGTTCACGCCGGAGGGGTTCGCAGCGTCATTGACACGCCGTAAAGCGCCAATCAAGGCCGTTTTGCTGGATCAAACTGTCGTCGCCGGGATTGGCAATATCTATGCGGACGAGGCACTGCACCGGGCGAAGATTCACCCGTTGCGTCCGGCTAACAGCCTCAAAACAGACGAAATTGCGGTGTTGACCGGCACGATCCGCGAGGCGCTGCAAACGGGCATCAACCATGAGGGTGCGAGTATCAACTGGTATCGCAAGCCGGACGGCACGAAGGGCAATTCGCAAGACCACTTTCGCGCCTACGGTCGAACGGGGAAGCCGTGCCCGAATTGTGGTACACCTATAGAGAAAATCGTCGTTGGTCAGCGTGGGACGCACTTTTGCCCGCAGTGCCAGCGATTAAAGTAAAATCACCAATCACTAAAACTTGAAGTCCCTCCCGAACGCGATTTGTGACAGGAGACGAACATGCTAGGCGATACAATGGGCGATCTTTTCCAACAGATTCCGGTCGCGTTGATCCTCAACGTGTGTGTATCCGGGGTATTGTTTCTGGCGGCGCTGACCTACTTCGCGGTGATTAAACCGCGTCGTCGCAAAGCACGCGAGAAAGCCGCTGAAGCTACCGAAACCATCGCTGCCGAAAAATCGACAGGCCCACCCCCTGCCCGAACTGTGCCCGCTGCCGCAGCAGATGCGGCGGCGTCTGCGGCAGACTACGAAATGCCCGATCTTGACATGCTGGTGGACGATAGCGGCTTCAAAGAGGACGCCGATTTGTCAGAACCAGAACCTGCCCCGGTTGAGAAGCCGTCTGCACCACAACCCGCACCTGCTCCGGCGACATCGCCCACACCGCGTCCCAAATCACCGGCTGCTAATAATGGGCGTATCCGCCTGGATACCGGGGAAACGGTCGCTGCGGAGGAAGTCGTTTCTGTACGCCGCGACCCGCGAGATGGTCGTCTGGTGGTGCTAATGGATGGTGTCGGGTATCGATCGCTGGTTGATGTACCCGAAGTCAAAGACCGTTTTGTAGATGTCATGAAGCGGTTGAATCGTGTCGTCACACAGCCGGATACACCGCCGCCCGCCGCCGAATCGTCTACAGATGAAGTGGCTGTGGATATGTTGCTTGATGTGCCAGAGATAGAAGTTGCTACACCGGAACCGCCGGTTGTCGAGCAACCGCAGCGCGAGATCGACCCGGAGAAGATTCTACGTTCGCCACCACCACCACCGAAGGATGGTGCGATACCCGGTGCGCTGCCAACTTACAACATGGACGAAGCTGTCAAACCGATCAAAGGCGGTCGCTTTGGACTAGGCCCGGCGAAGTTTGAGTATGCCGAAGTGCCGGAACTGGATATTGCGGGGTCGATTGAGGCCTATTTACAGCATCGCATCGCCTACACGCCGGAGTTTCAGGGGCGCGATATTCACGTCCACGCCGCACCGGGTGGGATCGGCGTGCGGATTCAGGTCGAAAACGCCTTTTACGATGCCGTTGATGAGATCGCCGACGAAGAAGCTCGCGATTTTGTCGCCGCCGTTATTGCGGAGTGGCAGGCGCGGCAATAAATATGTCACGCACTCAAGGCGCTATTGGCAAACGTTTATGCCAGACAGATGAAAGACCACCGGCCCCCTCTGTTTCGAAGAGGGGGCCGGGTTGAGTGTGTGGTTGGTGCTTTCGCCGTACCTACTGCTGGTTCTGCTGGCTGAGTGCGGCGATCTTGGTGAATGTCTCCGGGTCGCGCAGGGCGAGGTCAGCCAGAATCTTGCGATCGACTTCGACGTTGGCCTGCTTCAAGCCATAGATGAACCTGCTGTAGCTCAACCCGTTCAGGCGTGCTGCGGCGTTGATCCGGGTGATCCACAGGCGGCGCATCTGGCGGCGGCGCTGGCGACGGTCACGATAGGCGTACCACAGGCTCTTGAGCATGGCTTCATTTGAGCGGCGGAACAGCCGTCCACGCGTGCCGAATTGCCCCTTCACCATCTTGCGAATCTTGTTGTGTTTGCGGCGACGAACAACGCCGGTTCTTGATCTAGGCATGGGTTTATCTCCTATTAGACGGTGATTGGTTGCTAGTCCGCCAGTGATTCGTTCGTGACGCTAGATTGATCTTTGCGAACGAAGCTAACAACTAAACACCAACAACTCGATTTTGACAGCAAATACCCAGAGCACCGGCCCTGGGCGGAATGACACAATGATTGCCGGTATTGCCGCTACTTAGGCGGGTTGGCCTTATACTTGCCCAGATACGGGGCCAGCTTCTTGACCTTCTTCTGGTCTCCGTTATGGGTCACTTCGAGCATCTTGTCGAATTTGCGCTTGCTACGGCTGGCCTTGCGACGGCGCAAATGGCTTTTGCCGCCCTTCGTGCGCATCACTTTACCGCTACCCGTCACGCGGAAGCGCTTGGCGGTCGCCTTGTGCGTTTTGATCTTATACTTCTTACCCACGAGTCTTCGCTCCCGTTTTGTGCGTTATCGTTTACTTCTTTTCAGAAGGCGGCGCGAGGATCATCACCATCACGTTGCCTTCAAGGCTTGGCATTTGCTCTACGACAGCCACGTCTTCGAGGTCTTTGGCAATCTTTGTCAGGCGGTCGCGCCCAATTTGCGGGTGCAGGTTCTCGCGCCCGCGAAAACGGATGCGCACACGCACCTTTTTGCCTTCCTCGATCCACTTCCGGGCATTTTTGACTTTAAAACCCAGATGGTGTTCGTCGGTCTTAGGACCCAGCTGGATTTCCTTAATTTCGACTTTTTGCTGCTGCTTCTTCGCCTTTTTCTCGCGTTTTTGCTTCTCGTACTGGAACTTACCGAAGTCCATAATGCGACAAACAGGCGGGTTTGCACCCGGCGACACTTCCACAAGGTCTAGCTGGCGCTTTTCAGCTTCTTCCAGCGCTTCCTGTATAGGGATGACGCCGACGTTATTTGATTTACCGTCCTCTTCTTCGATGATGAGGCGGACTTCGCGTGCGCGAATCTGACGATTGATGCGATATTCACTACCGGAAGATATGGCTAATTACCCTCTCTATTCAGCGAGATACTTGAAAATATTAAGTTGAAACAATGGTTGGGTAACCGCCCATAAGTCTAGCATAGCGATATACACGCGTCAACCGCAGGTTAGGGGGGATAAGGTGCTGCTGAACAGCGTAGCGAAGTGGAAACCCGGCGAAAAATGGAGAGAAAGTGCTATTTGCGGGCGGATCATTGCAGCAACGGATGGTCGCTATACGGATGGTCGCTATACGGATGGTCGCTATGATGAGATGTCTCGTCCATCACAGCGACCGTGTCACGAACCTGTGTTATGCGCCGCGTGTTTGTGACGGGCTGGTCTGTTTCGATTGCGTTTTCGGTTTCTGTGCGCCGTTGGATGACACTCCGGCGACCCGTGGCAGATTGTATAGCGCACGCTGTCGCATGAATCGCTGCTGCGCCAACTCTCGCATATCAACCACAAGGTCGGATTCGTCGGTGATTTCGCGCCCCAGTAACGATTCGACCGTGTCTTCCAGCGTGATGACACCCGCCGTACCGCCGTACTCGTCGATCACGAGGAAGATATGCTGCTGGCGGGCCATGAACTCGTCCAGGGCTTTCGCCGCTGAAAGCGTTTCGGGGACCGGATGAATAGGCAGCACCAGATCGCCGATATTCACGTCGTATTTATCGTCTGCCGCCTGACCGAGAATATCGTTGCGCAACACGAACCCGGCGACATCGTCAATGTGTTCCCTGTAGACCGGAATACGTGAATAATGCAGCAGTTTCTTCTCGCGTATGACTTCGCCGACGGTAACGTTTTCCTCTAAAGCCAGCAGCACCGTGCGCGGTGTCATGATGTCAGAAATCTGGATTCCATCCATATGCAGCAAGTTGCGGATCACACGGCTCTCGTTCTCTTTGAGGTCACCGCCACGAGTTGCCAGTCGTGCCATCATCTCGACCTCGGAACGGGTGACCGCCTCTACGCCGTTTTCGCCACGCTTGAGAACGCGGGTCACCGCTTTGAACGCCCACACCGCCGGGAACAGCATCAAAACGAGTATCTGAATCGTATACGTCGTGAAGCCAAACAACTGCTTCCAGTACACTGCGCCGATGGTCTTGGGGATAATCTCGGAAAAGACGAGGATCAATACCGTGAGGATGACCGTGATCACTGCGGCAAATTCGCTACCGAACACGCCGACTGCTTGCGCACCGGCCCCGGCTGCACCAAAGGTATGCGCGAAGGTATTCAGCGTCAAGATGGCGGTGATGCCGTCTTCGACATTGTTTTTGTGCTTTTGCATCAGGCGACCAGCCGCGCTGCCGGTTTGCGCCTGTGATTCTGCGTAGGAATTGGGTGTGGAGAGAAACGCCGCTTCTAGCAAAGAGCAGAGGAATGAGATTCCGACTGCGATGCCGAAAAACAGCAATAGGCCGCCAACTGTCCCGGATGCGCCATCAGCGGGGATTGTCGCCGCCACGAACGATATAGCACTGTCTATTCGAGGTTCCATCAGCCTTCTAGTGATATGTGGAATACGGGTTTGCAGGTTCCCGATTGCCCGTAATATACCATAAGTCAGGCGTTGGGCGATAAGAAATGTGCAAATTAGGCAGTTTTGTTGACCGGGTTTTAACCAAGTAGAGCGCCAGAACGCGAATTCGTTGTTCGTGTGGTGTGATGCAGGCGTTGGCCCTAATTGCCGCGCAGGCGGTTAATCACGCCATCTGGCAATAGCACCTGGTCAATAATATGGACGACGCCGTTAGTCGCCCGGTCAATGTCGGGTTCGATGATATCTGCCGCCCGGTTCAGTGTGACCAGGTCGTTCACATCAACGTTGACCGCAATCGCATTATCCAGTAACAGGGTGTTGATACTCTCGGTGCGCATTTCGGTCAACTGTTCGAACGAGATTTCGTCGCTGGCGATGTGATAGCGGATAATGTCGGACATAATATCCGCATCTGCCAGAATTTCACCGACGGTCATATTGAGTTCAATTGCGAGGTTGTCGAAGGCGGTGTTATTGGGTACGAACAGCGTATACGGCCCATCCTCGTTAAGCGCGACCGTCAGCGAAGGTACGGCGGCATCCAGCGCAAAGGCGAAGCTGCGCAGGTCCTCGCGGCTGCGTATGATGCTGAAAAGCGTATCTTCAAATGTCTCGCCCGGTTCTACGTCAATCACACAGCGAAAGCCGATGGTATTGCGCTGTGAATTGGTGAAAGCGGTTTGCTCGGCGTCAGCCGCCGCAAATTCAGCCACCTGACTCCAACTCGTGCCCTTGATGATTGCTTCTCCGCCGCTGACTTCATCGTTCGTCCACTCTGCTACATTACCCGCCATATCTACCGCGCCCACCCAGGATTTATCGCCGCGAGTTATGCCGGCAGTCGCCGTGCGTCCGGGGTTGTTGCCGGCAAATACGAGATTGGTGGCGATGAACTCATTGCCCCACGGGTAGCGCAAGCCGTCCGGTCCGCTGGCGGCGTAGGTCCATTCCTGCGCGGTCGGCAGACGACCACCGCGACTCGTGCAGAAATTTCGTGCGGGTTGCAAAGCGACGTTTTCACGCGGGGCGTCCTCGCCGGTAAATGAACCGACCAACCGGCTATATTCGCCGTTGGTGATCTCGGTGCGGTCCATGTAGAACGGTTCGTCAAAACAGACGGGGTCGCTGCCGTCTGCGGGTGGATAACAGCCAATTGGGACGAGCACCATCTCCACTCCGCCGATAATCCTGACGAGAGGGCGCCAGTCATCGTTATCGGTGACGCCCTCTCCTCCCGGCAGACCGGGCGGAGTCGTCGCGGTAGGCGTGACCGTCGGCGTAGACGTATTGGTCGCGGTCGCTGTTGTCGTCGGCGTGGGTGTGTTGGTGGGCGTAGATGTCGCCGTCGCCGTCGCGGTAGGCGTGACCGTCGGTGTCGGCGTCCACAGGGTCGCCGTCGCCGTTTGATTCGCCGCTGCCGTCGCGCTGCGCCGCGCCTGTGCCGTAAGCGTATCTTCTGCGGCGACCGTCTGCCGGAACGCCGCGCCGGATGTCGGCGTCCACAGGGTCGCCGTCGCCGTTTGATTGGCATCACGCGTGGCAGCGTTTTGCGTGCGGGCGATGTCGCGCTGGCTTAAGGGCGTGTTGGTCGGCGGCGATGTGCGCGTCGGTGGTTCCGGTGTGTTGGTGGCGGGTTCATCGGTATCGGTGGCGAGGGCTGCCAGTGCCTGCGCGGTGGCGGTTTCATCTGCGGATGCATTATCGCCGCCGCCGCTTAACAACAGCAGCGCGACAATGGCGACTGCCGCTATGCCCGCACCGATGCCCATCAACAGCGGTAGACGGCTGCCGCGCTCTGTCTTCGTATGAGGTTGTGCGCTGACGAGCGTGTTTAGCCCGGTCGGGCGATCCGGGTCGGTTTGTGCTTCAAGCGGCTTTTGATCTGCCGGGATTGCTATGTCTTCGTAAGTTTCGTCAATGGGGTCAAGGTCTGCGCCGATGCGCCGTAACTCGGTGTGAAGCTGCCGGAATGCGATGTCATAATCCTGCTCGTGAAAGTCAATATATTGCAGGCGGCGAATCTGAAAATGCACCTTCGCCGGGGAGTGCAACACCGGGACGATTTCCTTACCGTCATCAACGTAATATTGCCATTCCTGCTGTACATTGACTGAAGACATCGAATCGGGCGAAATAATCAGCAACATCATGTCGCAGCTATCCAGACCCTGCTGAATTGCGTTGCTCCAATTGGTGCCTGCCTGAATGCTGAGGACATCCATCCATACGTCTGCGCCGCACTCGATCAAGTCGGTAGCAAGCTTGCGTGCGAACGTTTCCTGTACACGGGAATAACTTACGAATAGTCTTGGCATGATGTGCTCTTTAATTGTGTATGAGGCCAGACACAGAAGCCTATTCTACCGGATTTTAAACGATGCCGCGCATCTGAGAAGTTAGTTTTTTGTTATTTAGAAGTTAGACAGCCAAGTGTTAATTCTGCATAAGAAATTAGTGCCTGCTACGAGTTCATAACACGTTTTCTCTAATGCGACGTATAGTGAAGTAGAGAGGGATGCCCGCATCCTTCGTGTATAATGTTTCAGAGTATCAAAGTGGAGAGACAAGATGCGAGTCATCGTTCACACCGGTAAGGGTGGCGTCGGCAAGACCAGCATCAGCGCCGCAACCGCACTGCGCTGTGCCGAAATGGGCCTTAAAACCATCGTCATCAGTACCGATACCGCACATAGTCTGGCAGACTCTCTCGAAAAAGAGATCGGGCCGGAACCTATCGAAATCTACCCGAATTTGTGGGCGCAGGAAGTGGACGCTCGCTATTCGATGGATAAATATTGGGGGCGCTTCCAGAAGTATATGGTCGCCCTGTTTAGCCGTCAGGGGGTGGACGACATCGTCGCCGAAGAAGTGACGATTTTGCCCGGCCTCGAAGAAGGTGCGCATTTGCTATGGATCAACAAATACTTCGAGGATGATTTCTTCGACGTGTTGATCGTGGATGCTGCACCAACAGCGGAAACACTGCGCCTGCTCAGTCTGCCGGATGTCACGCGCTGGTGGCTGATGCGCGTCATGACGCTGACCCGTGGCGCGGCGAAAATTCTGCGCCCGATCGGGCGCGTGTTGGGCCGAAATCAAAAGGACGGCGAGGGCGCTTTGCCCGACGACGACGCCTGGGATCAGGTCAAGAACCTGTTCGACACACTCGACAAGGTGCGCGATCTGCTGGCAGACCCCGAAGTCGCCAGTATCCGCCTCGTGGTCAACCCGGAGAAGATGGTCATCAAAGAGACGCAGCGCACGTACACCTATCTGAACCTGTACGGTTATGCAACTGATGCCATTATCTGTAACCGCATCATCCCTGACGAGGTGACTGATCCGTACTTCGCCATGTGGAAGGACCGCCAGAAAGAGAACATCGGCTTCATTGACGAAGCCTTCGGTGGCCTGACGCTTAGAACTGCGCCCCTGTTCGGCGGCGAGGTCGCTGGACTGGACGGTCTGCGCAAGCTCGGCGAGGAACTCTATGGCGACGAAAACCCCGTCAACAAGATGTCTACCGGCATGACGCACTCCATCGACAAAGACCCCGATTCTGGCGAATATGTGTTGCGCGTGCCGCTGCCCTTCGCCGATAAGAGTGATATGGACCTGTACCGCAGCCGTGATGAGTTGACGCTGCGCGTGGGTCCCTACAGACGAAACATCGTCTTACCGTTCGCGTTGTGGGATTTAGAAATAGCTGATGCCCGATTCGAAGAATCTACCCTCTGCATTCGATTCGAAAACCAGGAGTCCGAGCCAACCCCCGCTGAAGAAAGCTAACGGTTCGGTCGCAATTGAAGAACCAACCCAGCAGGAAAACGGGCGTGTCCACGGTGATACGTCCGGTTCTGCCTTGCCTGTGATCCCGCATAAACCGCCGCAAGAGCGCGGGCCGGATATCGTCAATGGGGAAGGGCAACCGGAAGACCTCGACTATCTGCCGGACGATGAGCTTGCTGACGACGAAGTTGAGACGGAACCGGTGTCTCTTGGCCCGGAACCGGTGTCTCTTGGCCCGGAACCAGACTTTCTGAAGACGGAAAAGTTGGCAGAGCCGGACCTGCCGGACGGCGCACACTTCCCACCCGGTGCGCGGATTCAACCGCCACCGCCACCGCTTCACGCTGCGCCATCTCCTGAAGAAAGCACCGTCGATGACGCCACGCAACGCCCACGCGGTTTGCGGATGCAGTGGCGCTTCTTCCACACGATTTTGTTCGCGGGCTGGTTGTTTTTGCGCTTGTTCGTGGTGCAAATTTACGTCGCTAAAGTTGCACGCGGCTGGGTCGAGCGCACGAATATGAAGCGCTTCCAGCGGTATGCGCGTGAGTTCAGCAACTTTGCCGTCGAGATGGGTGGCATTTACATCAAGATGGGGCAGTTTGTCAGCACCCGCGTCGATATACTGCCAGAGCCGATCATCAAGGAACTTGAGGGCCTGCAAGACACGGTCCCGGCCATTGGCTTCAAGCAGTTCCGCTATGTGCTCGAACGCGAACTCGGCGATCTCAACCAGATTTTTGAGTACATCAATCAGGAACCCATTGCCGCTGCTTCGCTGGGGCAGGTCCACAAGGCAAGGCTGGCGAATGGCGAAAAAGTGGTCGTCAAGGTACAGCGACCGGGTATCCGCGAGGTTTGTTACACCGACCTCGCCGCTATGCGCGTCGTCGCCAATTTCGCCATGCGTTTCCGCTTCATCAGCCGCCGCTCAGATGCGGTCGCTCTCGTCGAAGAGTTCGGGCGTGTGTTCCTCGAAGAACTGAGCTACAAGCACGAGGCATACAACGCGACCCGCTTTGCCGATATGTTCAAAGACGACCTCGGTGTGTATATCCCGCAGGTCTATTTCGACTATTCGACAGACATGGTCCTCACGATGGAGGACGTGACCAGCATCAAGCTGACTGATTTCGCCGCGCTCGAAGCCGCCGGGATCAACCGTAAGACCGTCGCCAAGCGACTGATGGATACATATCTGCCACAGGTGTTCCAGCACTACTTCTTCCATGCAGACCCGCACCCCGGAAACCTGTTTGTATATCCGCTGCCCGTTGAGGATGAAAGCGTCGATTTCGGTGAAGAGGGCCGTCCCTTCTACCTGATCTTCATCGACTTCGGCATGACGGGTACACTTACGCGCCAGGTTGCAGACGCGATGGTCAGCACATTGCAGGCTGTTCTCACCCGTGACGCTTATGGTCTGGTCGATAGCTACTTTGAACTCGGCTTTTTGCTGCCGGGGGCAGATAAGACCCGTATTGTCGAGGCGATGCAAAACGCCTTTAATCAGGTGTGGGGCATGACCATCACCGACATGCGCGATATTGACTTCGACTCGGTGACTGATCTCGCTGAAGAAGTTGGTGAACTCATGCTGACGATGCCGTTCTACATCCCGCAGGACTTCCTGTATCTGGGGCGGACGGTCAGCATCCTCAGCGGTATGTGTACGAGTCTTGATCCGCAGTACAACCCGTGGCAAGAATTGCAACCTTATACAGAACTGCTTGTCAAACGCGGGTTCGGCCTTTCTGCCCAGCAGCAGGACGGCGGCTTATCACTGGCGATGCCCGTTATTGAAGGCATATTGACCGGGAACCCGGAAGTCGTGCAGAAGTTCGGCGCGGAACTCATCAGTCGCACCTTCGGGCCGATCACCCGCACCGAAACGCTGCTGCGCAAGGTTGAGCGGGGCGAATTGCACGTTGTCGCCGATTTGAGTGTGGCACATCGCCAGCAGTTGCGCCGCATCGAAAAAGAGTCACGCAAGACCGGACGCAGCGTGTTTATGGGCAGCCTGTTGATCGTCTCGACGCTGCTCTATATCAACGGTGATGTGAATGTGGCGATTGCCGCTCTTGCCCTCGCCGGGATTACGTGGTTCAGCGGTTTGTTCAAAGACTGATTTGACTACGCGCTTCACACCCCTCTCTCCCTGTGGCTTTTGATGAGACATGCGTACACGCGGGCGCGATTCTTCGCGCCCTTGCGCATCATATATTTCCCCGCTCGCCGTTCGCCTTCTACTGCACCGGTACAATATCATCGACAATTGCGCCCATTTCGCGCAGGCGTTGGTAGCCATCTTCCGGTGTCCAGGGGTCGTCATCGGGCAAAATCGTCTGGCGGTTGAAACGCGCCCCGCGCAGGTCGGCACGCTCTCCCCGGCGGCTGAGGCGGGCATTGGTGAGTCGCGTCCAGCGTAAATCTGCGCCGACCAGCGATGCCCCCGCGAGATTCGCCTCTTCCAGGTCGGCTCCCCAGAACACGACCTTCGACAGATCAGAGCGGGTGAGGGTCGCGCCGCGCAGATCGACGCGCTTGAGTCGCGCCCCGGTCAGGATGGCGTCACTGATGGTCGCCTTGAGGATGCGTGCGCCGTCCAACTGCGCGTGAGACAAATCCGCACCGATCATGATCGTGCCGCTAAAGTCGGCGTCACTGGCGAGGACTTTATGCAGACGCGCCTCGCTCAGACTGGCGGATTCAAGGTGCGTGTTGGTCAAATTGCCGTTCGCCACCTGTGCGCCGTCCAGATTCGCCCCGGTCAGGTTGGCCTGTTGCAGGCTAATCTCGACCAGATTCGCCTCACTGAGATCGGCATTGGTCAGATTCGCGTCCCGCAGTGTCGCCCCGGCTAGCAGACTTGTTGCACCGTTCATCCAGCCGCGATCTTTGATTTCACGAACTGCGTTGATGGCGGTGGCGTTATCCAGACTACCGGCTTCGCGGGCCAATCGCTGCTGGTCTTCGAGGATACGGCGGCGTTCCTCGCGCTTGCGGGCGAAGAAATCAACCACGAAGATGGTCAACGCCACACTGACGCCCTCGGGGTAGAGG
>DAOTXA010000430.1:0-12611 GCA_034435595.1 Anaerolineae bacterium
CTGGAGAGAAGATATCCGAAGTGGCCTGGCCTGAATCTGACCCACGAGACGTTAGAAGGCATTGCCAAACACGAAACTGAGTACGATCTAAGCTCCATGACCGGATACGACATCACGCTGCGTGGTAGTATCGAGGCACAAATTGCCAATATTGCTGACGAATTAGCTTACAACGCGCACGATCTTGATGACGGGCTGCAATCTGGTTTGATCACATTGAATCAGCTTGATGCACTGGAAATCTGGCGAGAGCTATGCGAACGACTAAACTGGGAAAATGGCCCCATGGATGAGGTAACGCAGCATCGCTTTATCCGCGAACAAATTGGAATGCAAGTGGATGATGTGTTACATCAGTCCATAAAGAACATCAGCACCCATAACATAGCCTCACCAGAGGATGCACAACGCTGTAAAAAGACCGTCATCGAACACAGTGAGCGATTTAAGCGATTAAACCGGGCGCTAAAGGATTTTCTATACACTCATATGTATTCGCACTATCGTGTCGTTCGCATGTCAAAGCGGGCAGAGAAATTCATCAGCGACATATTCACCAGTTATGTCGCAGAACCCCGGCAACTACCAGAAGAATATCAGCAACTTCTTGATCAAGAATCGCGTCATCGCGTCGTTGCGGATTACGTCGCCAGCCTCACGGATCGAAGTGCAATGATGGAGTATCAGAGACTTTTTGACCCATTGACGCGCCCTTGACCCGCGGTACAATATTTCCGTATTGATCGAATGGTGGTGAAACCCATGTCTAGCAGCGACACCTATCTCAATAATCGACGTTATAAATTGCTCGCACAGCAAGGCTCTGGCGGCATGGCTGTCATCTATCGTGCCGTAGATCAAATGCTAGGCCGTAACGTTGCCATCAAAGTCATGCGCCCCAGCCTAACAAACGATCCGCAGTTCATCGCCCGATTCCAGAACGAAGCTCGCAGCATCGCTAATTTGCAGCACCCAAACATCGTCACAGTGTATGATGTTGGTAGTGAGGGCAACATGCACTTCATTGTTATGGAGTTCGTTGAAGGCCAAGACCTGAAAAAGGTTATCAAATCACAGGGGGCCTTGAGCATTGAGCGCACATTGCATCTGGCGATTCAGATTTGCGCCGGGATAGGATTTGCGCATCGAGCAGGACTTGTTCATGCAGACATTAAACCCCAGAATGTGCTGTTAACCCGCGACGATGTCGTAAAAATCACGGATTTTGGTATTGCTCAGGCACTTAGCGATTCTCAACAACTTTACCCACCCACAAAGGAACGACAATCTGTAGTGTGGGGAAGCCCACATTATTTCGCACCCGAACAAGCGCAAGGTGAACGCCCATCTCCAGCGTCCGATGTCTACGCCATTGGCATAGTTATGTTTGAAATGTTAACGGGTCGACTACCATACACCGGGACCAATCAGCAAGAGTTGGCAATGGCTCATATCCGCGAACGCGTCCCACTGGTTACAGAATATAATCCAAGTGTACCGGATAATCTGGCACGTATCGTCCAAAAAATCATGAGCAAAACACCAACAGCACGCTATCGCACTGCCGACCAACTCGGTCACGTGCTAATTGGCTACCGGGATCGTGGACGACAGAATACGATGCCCATTAGTCGCCCTGCCGAAAATCACCCTCAGTTACCGCCAGTACCATACACTCAAAGCCAGCCGACACAAACCAGACCTCGACAGCAAACTCCGCCAGCGCCCCCAACCCAGAGGTATAGTCCAGCCCCAAATGCCCCATATTCTCAGCAGCCGGGAATTCCATCTCCAAATGCGGATTCCAGACCAATGGCTCCGCAGACAAATATTCGTGGTGGTACGGGACCACATCCCCCTATGGATAGCCAACTTTATCAACCACCAGTACAGGCGAAGTCCACACATACCGGCACAAGATGGCCTCTCGATCCGGTCACTTTAACACTCGCACTCTTAGCATTTTTATCAGTGGCGTGTCTGATTCCACTATACGTCGTGGCGTTTCAAGCACGCTAGAAGATGATCATGGAGAGGGCACCGGCGTAATGTTTGAATCGTCCTCAAGTGACCCGGTCATCGACTGGGCCAGAGATAGCGGCGAATCTGACACTTGAAACATATCCACCAAAATCGAGGACTGGCCGTTTTCAGGCGACGCCACATAGATGCCGATTCTTCCCGCATCCAGAGTATCATCGGTCAATGTCGCCACCCACTCACCATTGACGAAGGCACGAATTTCATCATCCGCTAGTTCCAATGACAATAGATTCATCTCGCTAATAGAAGTTACAGCATTATTCAATGTCCATGGGTTCTGGGTTTCTCGCAGTTCGCGCCACAGACCGTTTTCTCGCACCCAGATGCTGAATCTGCCCAAACCATCTACCGCAAATACGTTGTAGTTATCCTCATCTTGATACCGGAAAATCAGTCCATACCCACTAGAAGGCGAACTCCCGGTTTCGAGCAATGCACGCATTTGTAAAGACATATCACTATAATCTGATGCATCCTCGAACACGGTAGCAACTGCCATATCAGACAATTCGCTATCAATACGGTAAAATCCATCGTTAGTGATCTGACGCGTTACCAGATTAAATGTGCCTGTAGGCCAGTAGTCGGCAAAGACATCGTCTTCGTCGAACGTTCCAGTGAAGTAGACCTGTCCGGTCATGCCATTCGCCAGTGAAGACCCAATGTTTCCTGTCTCCAAATTAGAGGCACTCGCAGAACTACTGCTATCGCTCAGTAGTCCAATGACAAGAATAACCGTGACAATCATCAATCCACCTACCAGCAGCAACAATGGTGATCGTGACGCCCACGAGGTTGACGAAGTGGTGGATGTAAGTTTCTTATGGTCGTCTTCGGGCTGTATAATTTCCATTGGTCCAGTTGTCAATTCACGAGTATGTGATGGTAACGCAGCAATCACAGGTTCTCCGGAGAATGCATTACGAAGATCATCTGCGAATTCTTGCGCAGTTTGATACCGTGTACCAGGCGACTTCGCCAGCGACTTCTGAACCACCATCTCAAGCAAAGGGTTTTCAATGTCAGCACGACTACTCAATGCTGGTACTGGTTCATTCAGGTGCTTGAGCAAAACTGACAAACTACCATCATCGTCAAATGGCGGTCTGCCTGTCAGCATCTCGTAAAGAATGATACCCATTCCGTAGAGGTCGCTACGTGAGTCGATCACGTCCCCTGTTGCCTGTTCCGGCGACATATATGCGGGTGTGCCGACTGTATTTCCCTCCTGAGTGAGCGAACTTGACTGCGCCATACGCGCAATACCAAAATCTGTCAGAATAGCTTGATCGCGCTCGTCAAACAGAATATTCGCAGGCTTAACATCTCGGTGAATCATACCACGATCATGGGCATAGCCCAGCGCATCCGCCAAATTTAGCATCACCTCAAGTACACGATCATGTGGCATAATCTCTTCACGTGCCCAGTATGAATCCAGTACGGACTGAAGCGTCTGCCCTGGAACATACGACATCACCATAAAATAGATTCGCTCTTCAGACTTCTCAATCGCACTAAAATCATAAACCTGCACGATATTCGGATGATTAAGTTGCGCAACGAGTTGAGCTTCACGCTCGAAACGATCGCGGAAACTCGATTCCTGCGAGAGGTGTTCGTAAAGAACCTTGATCGCCACTGTGCGATTTAACGCAGTATCTTGCCCACGGTATACTCGTGCCATGCCGCCTGAACCAATGCGTGCATCAATCTCGTACCGGTCAAGGTAACGATTTAAAAATTCTTGCGTTGATTCGACCATACTACGACTCTTCCCGCACAGTTTGGAACACACTAATGCGCATTGCTTACATTCAAATTACATTGTAGCGTGGACTTGGGCGTAAATGCACGAATTTTATGCGAATACTCACAGCGTAGAGTTACTGATATTACGACTGTTTCAAAACTTAAAACTGCCCATAAAACTCAATAGTGTACAAATTCCACACATCTGCACACCCGAACATTCATACTTCAGCACGTAATCTAGATTGCTGCTATACTGGCTCAAAAGCCTGCGAAAAGTGAGATCATGACCACCCACCTCACCCATCGAAATAACCGTTTAGAGACTATTGAACATCTACTGCTGGAGAATCAACTAGGTCTTCGCGTAGTGGAAATCGCTAAGGCTTGCCAGGTTGATCGACGCACTGTGTACCGGGATTTGAAAAAACTCACAGATTTAGGACTGCCGATCTTCCAAAAAAACGGGCGCTTCTGCATCAACCGAGAGCATTATCTAGCGACCGTTCGATTGAGCCTTAACGAAGCTATCGCACTTCTGCTGGCAGTAAGATCATTGTCGCATCACGCTACCCAGCAGAATCCGCACTTAATTTCGGGCCTCAGCAAGTTAGGCGCAGGTCTACCAGATTTACCGGCAAAACATGTCCATCACCTCGCTAATCGTATGCGCGAAAAACCCGTTGATCGCGGCTTTGTTGTCACCATGGAAACCATCACAAGGGGCTGGTGTGAGAACCGTCTTGTAGAGATCTGGTCCGGGACATCTTTACCAGATGAAGCAAGCCCTGTAGAATTCGCAACTTATTTCATAGAGATGACACCAGACGGTGGTATACAGGCCATCGGTTTCGATAAACGCTCGCAGCGGGTCAGAGCCTTTAATTTGCGCCGCGTCGTAAGGGCGAAAATATTGCGTACTACCTACAAACCGCCCTCAGATTTTAATCCTAAACCTTATCTCTCGAGTCTTTGGAAACAACCAACCGAAGATACACCATACCGGTATGATGTTGTTCTCATCTTCTCTGAATCCATTGCCATGCGAATTCAGGAACATAGTTGGAACCCACTTCATCCAACGCAACACATCGACACACTGGCAGATGGGCGATGCCGCCTCCACATTCGCGTCAACGATTGGAGCAAAATGCTCCCGTGGATTCGTTCATGGGGGCCAGAAGTTGAAATACTGGCCCCGCCGGAATTGCGCCAACAATTGGCAGATGAAGCATTACAAGTCGCGCAGCTTTATGAGGAAAATCAGGCTTCCTAATCCTCGACACCTGCCACCAAATCACTAAAGTAGATAATCCATGAACTCGCAACTACTGCATCGGGTCATTCGTCGCTTCTGGCGATGGTTCAGACACCGGGTTCTCTCCTGCATTGGCAGGGACACTATTCAGCAGTGGTCGGACAGATGTCTCTGGACCAATTGCACTGTAAAAGCATAGCTCTGATCTGGCATTAGCAGCCTGACACGCATTGAGATTATCCAGAAACATCGGCCCAATGTATCCAAGTTCGCGCCCAATCTCATAAGCACGTTCAGCATAGATCGCCTGCTGTGCTAGATCGATATATGTCACAAACACGTTCGGGTTTTCCACCTGATTTCCGGCAGTATCAGTCACAATTGGCAGCGGACCGAGATCTGCGTTTGTCCCCCACCCGAAGCGTGTTACCCACATCGAAGTTCCAGCGTCATTGTTGGCAACCATCACTTCACGATAGGCTTCAATCGTTTCAATGAAGTAGAAGCTAGTGTCTTCAAAATGCGTCAGCACACCGTTTGATGGGGTACAGCAGCGTGCATCTGGCGGATTTGCCCAACCCGGTGCATGGACACCGATCGCATCAGAAATTAAGTTTACACCCGTCTGATACATACGAGTCAAATATAGCCGGTCATTGATCGCATTCACGCCGTCATTGAATCCAGACGGCGCAATGCCCGCAGTCACAACCATCGCACTACTATCAGCAGCCTTAATCGCGGCAAATGCTGGACGTAGCAAATCAGTATACTCAAGCTCGCACAGGCGCATGTCACAGTGCCAGTTGCGGCGAAGATTTGGCTCGTCCCAGATTTGATAGGCATCCACACGACCAGCATAACGTGATGCCAGCACACCTGTGAAACCAGCAAAATCCTCAACGTTGCGCGGCGGACCATTTTCATTGATATCATCACGCGCCCACAGCGGGGAGTCAACAACTGTCAGCAAGATGTTTAGACCCCGAATCCCCAGCGCATCCACGATCATATCCAAAGATGAGAAGTCAGGCGCACCTTGCTGGACTTCAATTTCACCCCAATCAACGCGCACACGTACCCAATCCGCGCCAAATTCGGTGACCGACTGCGCAACATTGGCAGCATCCAATCCACCAAAGTAGGCTTGCACACCATACGCAAATGCAACTTCTTGTGGCAAAACGACCGTTTCCTGAACCACATCCAGCTCAACAGGGGCTTGAGTAGGTGAAGTAGGGGTTTCCGGGTTCTGTGCCGGAGCATCCGTCGGCGCTGCCGTCGCTTGAACCGGTGCAGGTTGGCTGCCAGGAATCGTGAGTACCTGTCCGGCATAAATCGTATTCGGATTCGGCAGATTGTTTGCCGCGACCAATTCCGCGACCGTTGTGCCGTTTGCAATTGCAATCCGATATAGCGTATCTCCAGTGCGCACTACATAAGTTCCGCTTGTCACGTCAGGCGCTACAGTGCCAGGACGCGGGAAAGGCGGCTCAGTGGGTTGTTGCTGCTGATCCGCATCACCAGGAATGACCAACACCTGACCGGAAAAAATCTCACGCGTGTTGGTAATGCCATTCGCTTCGGCGATAGCAATCGTTGTAGTATCAAAACGGAGTGCAATGCGATATAACGTGTCTCCCGGTTGGACTGTATAGTTTTGCGCAGGGACATCATCTGGCTCTGCCGTGACTTCCTGCGAAATAGTCAGACCTTGAAAAGCGATTGCTATCATCAATATCAGTAAAAATCGTGACAAACGAATACGCTGTCCTTGCATAGAAAAACTCCTTATGTACGAGTCGGAGACATTGACCAAATATTACACTGTCGGCGGTAGTCATGCCAGCAAAGAAGTGGGTCCATGATATAATGCTGTCGAGGGTTGACATCATCCCATGTGGAGGCCACACATGATACGTAGAGCGGTTTTCATCACCGCCTTTTGTTCTATTCTTTTCTTCTTGTATCCATCTATCTCTGCCACCGCACAAACTCGTTCTGTATTCTGGGAACGCTGGGATGTGTTTATCGATAACATTGACACCACTGCCAACCGTTTCGATGTGACCGAAGTGTACGATGTTCGCTTCACAGGAACCTTTCGTTTCGGTTCGGCAGTGATCAACGACACAAATCTCGAAAGCATCTCGGATGTTCGTATATACGATGAGGGCAGACTGCTACGTGCCAGTTGCAGCGAAGAACCTGGTACATTCTGCGTTACCGCTGTCGTAGAAGGTACATCAATCGTGTACTATTTCAGCCAATCGGTGACAAACACCAATCGCAACATTCGCATAGAATACACCGTATCCGGTGCACTCCGCATATACGAGGGTGGCGATCAACTCTGGTGGGCAGCAATCCCGGAAGAGCATTTTGGTTTCCCCATCGGTAGCAGCACAATCACGATTGAGATGCCAGAAGGCTATGGGCCGCGAGAGGGTATAGACCCTGTAGTCACTTACGGTGCGCCCAGTACAATTTCAGTGCGCGGCGAGCGAATTGAAGCGATTGCTACCCGACAAATCGGAGGTAACGAATCATTTGAGATTCGCGTCCAATATCCGCATGATCCGAGCGCGACGGCACCTTCATGGCAGGTAGATTTCGACTCACAACGTGAATTCGAGGAAAACGTCAAACCCCTGATTGATATCGGATTAATTGGCATATCATTGCTCCTCGCACTTGGCGGGCCACTCGGTGTATTTGCGTTATGGTACACGCGTGGTCGCGACCCTGAGATTGGCCCGGTGCCTGATTTTCTCAGCGAACCGCCCTCAGATTTACCCCCGGCAATCGTCGGCACATTGATCGACGAGCGTGCCGACACCCATGATGTGCTGTCAACACTGATCCATCTCGGTAATCGTGGTTATCTTGTCATTGAAGAAAACCGAAATGATACAGAACTCTTCGGCATCCAACTAAAGAGCAGCAGCGAGTTCATATTCAAACGCACCGAGAAAGAACTTGACGATCTACGCTCATACGAGCGCACAATTATGCAGCATGTATTCGGCAACAGCCTCGAAAAGCCGATGTCTGCGCTTAAGGACAAGTTCTATGTACATATGTCCAGTCTGAAGAATGATCTATACGATGAACTGGTCAAAGAGGGACTGTTCACCAATAAGCCCAGCACAACAAGAAGCATTTGGGCAGGTGTTGCGTTTGCCACTCTAATCTTGGCAGTTTTCTTCACATTTCTTGCCTTCGGCGCGATAGAAAACGTCAGTGGCATGTTATTATGTATTCCCGCCTCGCTGGGTTTAACAGGTGTTGCTGCTGCGATTACGAGTAACTTCATGCCCGCAAAGACGCGCAAAGGTGCGGAGGAAGCCGCAAAATGGAATGCTTTCCGCGATTGGATGCGCAATCTTGAGAAATTCAGCGACGAAGAAAACATGAGCCAACACTTCGACGAATATCTCGCATATGCGATTGCATTCGGTATGGAACGTTCGTGGGTGCGTCGCTTCTCCAAGATTCGGACCACTCCGGTGCCCACATGGTATTTTCCTACCTACTGGGGCGGACATTACTCCGGTGGGTATCGCGCCGGGACACCTGTTGGGGGAATTGGGCAAGGTTTACCTTCAGCGAGAGATGTACTGCCCGGTGAAATCGCCAGTGCTGGCGGGAGTGGGTTTTCACTCGAAGACATGGCTGGCAATCTCAGCGGCGGACTCGAATCGATTTCTAGCGGATTGACAGAAATGCTGGAATCTGCGAATCGCACACTGACGAGTCAACCACAGCAATCGTCCAGCGGCAGTAGTGGATCGTGGCGCAGCGGTGGTTCTAGCTGGAGCGGCGGCGGATTCAGCGGCGGCGGATCTAGTGGCGGTGGCAGTCGTGGATTTGGCTAAATTGATTGTCTCGATAAGGAGCAATTTCGACCTATGAATCAAGGACGGTTATTCGGCATTATCCTGATCGCCATCGCATTTGGCATCGCTATACTTTCCGGGCTATTCCTGGCGGCTCAGGCGTCCTCAGAAGAGGGTTTGAGTGGCGGTGCGATTGCGGTTGGCGCAGGTCTGGCGTTCATCCCCGTTTCAATACTCGCTGGTGTCGGCATTTTCCTGTACGTCAAGGGCGGGCAAGAGGCCGAGGAACAATCACAGATGCAGCAACAGCGTAAATTGTTAGACATCGTGCGCAGTCGCGGACAAGTAGGTGTCCACGATCTAGCAATTGAAATGGGGGCCAATGTCGATCAGGTCAAGGGAATGGTACACCAACTCGTCGGCTTGCAGGTCTTTAGCGGTTACATCAACTGGAATGATGGCATTCTCTTTTCTGCCGAAGCTGCCAACCTGCGCGAACTCGAAGAATGCAAAAACTGTGGTGGCAAAATCGAATTGGTCGGTAAAGGTGTCGTTGCCTGTCCATACTGCGGGACCGAATATTTCTTGACCTAATCAAGCCCAGTCATTAGGGGATTCTCAACATAACCCAGAATTCCGATTTTGCGTAAAATTGATGTACACACAGTCATAGAGGATATAAAATGTCGGACCTATACAATAAAATCGTTGGTGAACGCGGGTCATTCGAGCGCCTTGTCGCCCGTATCCCCGGTTTTAAAGGGTATCAGGAGAAGCAGGCGCGACGGACTGCAGATCGAATATTACGCGACCATATAGTGGGCGAATTGTCGCAGCGGATTGACCGGTTTATTCGCCTGGAACGTACCATTCTCGACAATAACGGCCTCAAACACATGAGCCGTACCCGTGACCTGAAAAGCAAATTCCAGCGCTACCGCGACCTTATCCGCACCGAAGCACCCGGCTATTCAGGGATGTGGTCGCAAATTAAGATTGATGATGAAGCCCTCGAGCGTATCTACAACTTCGACGAAGCACAGGTCCGCTATATTTCTCGCATTGACGATTCCCTGGCGGCATTTAAAACTGCTGCCAGCAGCAGCGAGGGCGACATCAGGGCTGCTATCAACGATTTCGATACGCTGCTTAATGAAGCTATCGAAGCATATAATCTACGCGATACTGTCATCACCAATCTGGACAAAACCACATAAATTCAATCTTATTTTTAATCAGTAGCAAGGAGAAGGCATTCATATGGCACGAATTATCGACGTAATCGATCATGTAAACGTCGGCAACGAAGAACTGGCGTATCGTGAGCCGCAACAAGGCAGCGGAGACTGGCGCATGGGTTCTCAGGTGATCGTCGGCGAAAGCCAGTCTGCGGTATTCGTTCGGGGTGGACAGGCGCTTGATGTACTCGGACCCGGTCGTCACACACTGTCTGTCGCCAATATCCCAATTCTCGCCGGATTAATTGGCATGGCGACCAGCGGTCGCACTCCATTTACAGCAGACATCTATTTCATCAATCAGCGTTCTATGCCGCAGGTTGGGTGGGGTACGGTTAAGCCAATTTATCTGCGCACTAATACCGGACTTGGCATTATTCTACTGCGCACGCATGGCATCCTAGACATCCGCGTCTCTGATCCAATGCTCTTCCTCAAGAAATATGCGATCAATCGCCCGATTACCCAACTACGTGACATCAAAGACCGCATCCAGACCATGCTGCTGGGTGAGATCAATAGCTTGCTGCTGAGTTCCGGAGCACAGAATATCGTCGAAGCTAATGGCATCCTTGAGGAAATCGAAGGTGCACTGTTAGTCAAGGTCAATGACCGTTTCCGCGAACTTGGCCTGACGATTGACGCATTTGAAAGCAACCCCTTTGATACGGTCAATGTGCCGATTGAGGAACTTCGTGATGTTGTTCCGTTGGAAGTATGGCTGGAAGTACTTGAACGTCAGAAGCGCCTTGATATCGGTATGGCAGCGGCGGAAAATGAAGGCCTCGGCGGTGGACTTGCCGGAGCCGGTCTAGGCCTGGGGGTTGGTCAGCAGATTGGTGCAACCCTCAACCCGAATCAGGGCGGCACAGATATGAATATGATGCAGCAGCAGATGATGCAGCAGCAGATGATGATGCAACAGATGATGCAGCAAATGATGAACCAGAATCAGCAGCAGCCCCCTGCCCAACCACAATCGGCAGCGGCTGCACCTGCGGCAAATAACGCACCTCAGACCAAAGAAGAGATTCAAGCGCTTATTGACGGGCTTGATGTCAAATTGATGAATGGCGAACTTTCCGAAGCTGTTTATAATCGCCTGCTTGCTAAGTGGCAGGCCCGTCTCGACAGTATGGGATAGTTTCACCAGTAACCATATCAATTGCAACTCAAAAAGAGTACCTATGAGCGGTACTCTTTTTTGATGCTGAACCTATATTGGCAAAGTGCTTCTAATCGTCGTCACTCTCACCATCCCAGAAAATTGTCGCCTCTTCAAACGCATCAATTTCATCTTGGGTCAAGGTCGGGCGTTCTTCCTTGGCGACCTCACGCATATAGTCTTTCAAGTTGGGTGATAATTTCTTGTCACCGGCTTTATGCATCGCGTATAGAACCGGCACGCTGGTCTCGCCATTGATCTCCAGATTCGCACGCGGATCAATCATCAAAATCAACGGTTGGACCTCTACATCAGGGTTGATTTCATCAATTACGTCTTGAATATGGTCGGCAGCTAGCTCTGCATCGAAGTGAGGATTCCCAATTCCGTCCATCCGAAAAGCACTGAACAACACACCGGCAAACGATCGACGTTGCTTCCATTTGTCGTTTTCAATAACATAACGACCGTCCTGAAAGCGCGTGACAATGGCAAAAACGCCCTGTGGTGCGATCAAAACGTGACGAGCCGGTAAATGGAGATAATTGTATAGAACTGCCTTATTGCCGATCCCCTTGAGGCCCATTTCAATGGCTTCTTCCGGACGCGGCTGACGTATCCACAGATTTGTCATCCGAACAGACACAATTGTCGTACCGAAGCCAATTATTAAGACGAGTGGCATCAGCACAAGATAACCTGTATCACCGAATGTTCCCAGCAAATCTAGCCCCATAAACTGACCATTCGCCGCAATGAAGCCGAAGATCAGAACAGCCAGACTGAAGAAGAACAAGGTTGTGGCGATGCGGCGGTTCCGCTTGATAAGAAAGTCGTTGGTTTCAACACGCATAGATGTTTAATTCGGCACAAAGTAGGCCAGATACCCCGAATAAAATACTTCTGCACAGATGACATCACCGAAGCGAACGGTTGTCAAAATCTCCCATTCACGTGGAGCACCATATGCAAGCCCCAGTACCGCATTTGCAACGTCATCAGCAGGTGGAGCGATACAATGGGTTACTCCGTCACGCAGACGATTGGTGCCTGAAGAAACAGCTTCTTCGCCATAAGCGCGGAGGTCAAATAGACCGGTACTTCCAAGTTCGTACCCATCAGGAGATTGCGGGTTAAATCGTAACGTATACGACTTGCACTCAAAGCGAATTGCACTGCGATAAGTGAAGCGGATATCTTCCGAGTCGAAGTAGACAGGACCACATTCGGCATAATTCACCAGTGGAGCCAAACTCACGCCCTGTGGACCGGCAATCTGTGATGAACCAAGCGTCGTCGGCGTCTCAGTTGTGGCG
>DAOTXA010000431.1:0-4908 GCA_034435595.1 Anaerolineae bacterium
CTGCCGCCGCGACGACACAGCCATCCGACGAGGTAATCGCCGGGGATTCAACTTCAGGTGCAAGCGTTGGTTCACCGGGGGCGGGCGTCAATGTCGGCAATGCCGCCAGATCACCGCCGCTATCCTCCCAGGGCAACGTGATATCGAGTTGTGGCAGCAAGAAAATCACCCCGACGGCAAATATCGCCGCCAGCAACAGCAAACATCCGAGTCCGGTCAGTATCCGCCGCATGGTTACATTCCCCTAAAGTCGTTGAACCACGAAGAAAGAAGATAAAGAAGGGTTTCTTGGTGGACTTTTTTCTTCGTGGTTGGAAATCTTCCTATTGTCCGCGACCGCGTGGCTTGTCGTCTTCCAGCGGGATCATGCCCTCGCCGATGATCTGCCCCGGCTGAATCGTGCCCGGTTGGACGACGACCGGCCCGCCGGTATCAACAGTGGCAATCAGGTCATACGTGGTCGCCCCGGTCACGCGCACAGGTACGATTTCCCCGACGGGAAGTTCGCCCTCGACAATCACATAGCCGTCAATTTCCGGCGCATCGCGGTAGCTGCGCCCCAGGCTGAGGGTGTCGCCAGTGAGTTCGCCGTCCTCGTCTTCGCCCTCGCCATGTCCCTCGACCAACACGTCAATCATTTTGCCCACGAGCGCCTGATTCTTCTTCAGGCTGATATTCTGCTGGATTTCCATCAGACGTTCGTAGCGTGCCTGCTTCACATCATCGTCCACATGATCGGGTAAGGTCGCGCTGGGCGTGCCGATCTCGTAACTGTACTGGAACGCGCCCACCCGGTCGAACTCCAAATCCTGCACAAATTTGACGAGTCCCTCGAATTCTTCATCCGTCTCACCCGGATAGCCGACGATGAACGTGGTCCGCACGCACAATTCGGGGATCGTCGCCCGCAGCTTGCCGATGGTGTCATATACCCACTCGATATTTGCCGGACGCTTCATGCGCTTAAGCGTCTCACGATGTCCGTGTTGCAGCGGAATATCGAGATAGGGTAGCACCTGCTTGTGCTTTGCCATCGTCTCCATAAGACCGGGCGTCACATAGCCGGGGTAGGCATACATCACTCGCAGCCAGGGAATATCGGGCGCGGCGGCGACGATTTCGTCCAGCAGGTGCGCCAGCCCGTCTTTGAGTCCCAGATCATAGCCGTAATCGGTCGAATCCTGTGCGATGAGCAGCACTTCTTGCACGCCCATCTCTTGCAGGCGCACCGCTTCTGCGACGATGCTTTCCACCGGGCGGCTGACCGCCGTTCCCTTGATCTTCGGGATCGCGCAGAAGGCACACGGGCGGCGGCATCCGTCGGCGATTTTGAGGTAGGCGCTGGACCCCTGCACCGAGGCACGCAGCACGCCGCGCTCGTCCAGGCCGACAACTTTCGCCTCGGTCGGCAGATGGTACATCGGTTGTGGGTGCTTGCGGTCGCGCAATTTAGTAATGAAGTCGAAGATGTCCATCCAGCGGCGCGTGCCGATGACGCCATCCAGACCGGGGACGTGCTGCACGAGGTCGGCCCCATAGCGCTGCGCCAGACATCCGGCGGCGATGACCATTTGATCGTCGCGCTTGATGCCTACCAATTCTTGCAACGCGCCGATGCTTTCCTGTTTGGCGGCGTCGATGAAGCCGCAGGTGTTGACGATGAGGACGCCAGCGCTTTCGGGGTCGCCGGTTCCGCGCATCCCGTTTTGACCGAGTACCTGTGCGATGCTTTCTGAGTCTACGGTGTTTTTCGCACAGCCGAGGCTGAGCAGATAGTAGTTGTCTTTCCGCGAGGGCATGAATTGTTCCGCTAGTGATTGCTTTTCAGGATGCGGCAACTATAGCGGGTTTAAGGGATTTTGTATATGTCGTGGGCGGGTGAAAGAACAAAGGGCGAAGGCGTGGCGCGAGGACGCAAAGGCGCAGCGTATCGCAAAGGGCTTTCCAGTCGCCAGTCGCGGGCACGTCACTTCAGCCAGCCGTCCAACTGTGCGGCGATCAATGTGGCGAGGCGTCCGGCGGTCATGTCACTGATGTCAGAAACCGGACTCGTGGCGGTCAGCGATTTTACAGCACGACGGGCGTTTTCCCAGTTACGCTGCGCCTGCGTCAGTTCGCCATTCTGTGCGTGGATGTTGCCGGTGACAAACGAGGCCAGAGGATGATTGCGCTGGCAGTACAACGTCGCCCGCAGCGACTTCATCGCGGTTTCGCCGTCGCCGCTTTCCAGATATAGCAAAGCACGCAGATAGTGCGCATCCGCCAGCAGTGGATCAAGTTTGAGCGCCCTGCTCAAACAGTAATGGGCTTCATCCATGCGCCCCTGATCGGCGTGGATGCGGGCCAGTAATACCCCCGCTGCCGGAGTCGCATGATCGGAGTGGCACAGATCGTTCAACAAGCTCGCGGCGAGATCGGCATCCCCGGCTTTGAACGCTTGTAACGCGTCCTCATAAAGATCGGCAGCGCGATTGCGCATCGGCAGTACTGCCGTAGTGACCGTCGTGGGCACATGTTCTTCAACCGGGATTTCACCGGGAGATTTGATCGCGTTGGGCGGTCGCTTCTGGTAGACGGGCGAGCCGGGGAACAGGTGAGTCAACCAGTGTTCACGATGATGGCGCAGCGTCTCAGCATGACCAAGCAGCAGCCAGCCATCCGGTGTCAGCGTGTCGTAAAACATCGTCTCTGCCTTATAGACATACTTTGAGGCGAAGTACATCAACACATTGCGGCACAGAATCAGATCCATCTGCGGCATGGGCGGTCCCTGGAGCAAATTCGCATGGCGAAACGTGACCATCTGACGGATGAAGGGCTTAATCTGCAATCCCGCCGGGGTCGCATCAAAATAGCGCTGCTGGAAGTCGATATCGGTGTGACGAAACGCCCACTTGCGATAGACGCCGTGCCGCGCAATTTCCAGCGCGTGCCCGTTGATGTCGGTGCCATGCAAGTGAATGCGCCACTGCGCCAGATCGGGCATCCGCTCGAACAGCGTGATCGCCAGTGAATAGGGTTCTTCGCCGCTGGCGCAACCTACACTCCAAATATTGAGGGTAAGCTGGCCCTTATTACGCCGTTTTTCGATCAACTGCGGCAAAATATGCGTGCGCAGCAGATGAAAGTGTGACTGGTCGCGCAGGAAGTAGGTTTCGCCCACAGTCAGCAGGCGCAGAAGCTCCTGCCACGCCGGGGACGTGACCGGTTCCGCTTCAAGACGCGCCAGATACCCGCGATAGTTCCCGGCGGCGAGCGACTGCATCAAGCCGTCAAGGTCTTCCTGCATCTGGGTACGGTGAGAGAGTCCGGTTCGTGTCTCAATAAGAGCACTGAGGCGGGCCAGCGGTGTTTGCACTAGCATGGTCCTACTACTTCCACTAAAGTTTCTTCATTATATCGGATTGAGTCAAACACTTGCGTTTTGCCCCGCTTATGCAAACCGGACAATTGCCCGAAACTGCTGTGCAGTATGGACATGATCTGCTATGCTATGTTGCGGGTTTTTCGTAGAATCTTAAGCCCACTTGACTCGCAGCGGTTAAAGAACTGCGGTATGCTCAACATGGTTAGGAATTCGTTTCAAGCAGGGGGATGCGGCTGTGCTACGAACGATCCGCGATTGCGGTACGCTCATGGTAATAGGCTTGGCGCTGATGATGCTGGCGATCAGCCCGGATGCGGCTGCACAATCGGCGACCCCGCAGCCCGGTGACCCGCCTGTTGCGGCATTAATTAGCATTTCCCCGGCAGACGAAGACGGCATCGTCACCATTAGCGGCGGCGCGGGGGCCGTGTTCCCGGTCGCGCAGGTGGCGATACGCAACCTCTATACCGAGGAAACCGTCTACACCAACGCGGGGATTCAAGGCACGTTCACAGCGCGGATTTTCGGCCCCGGCAACACCCCATTTCAGATCAGCCCGGCGCAGAACATCCCCGGCGGCCTGCGCGATATCCCCGGTTCGCTCCCCGGCGGACCCGGCACCATTGTATATGGCACACAGCCCGATACGCGCACCAATGATCTACCCATCACGCAATTGACCATTGATAGCACGCTTGACGACTGGGACGATTTCCCCGCAGCGCAATATAACGACACGATCTATGCGCTGCTCAATCAGGATTCGTTATATGTAGTGCTCAACGAAGCGCTGCCGGTCGGCGCGGTTGTGGTAGTACAGGTCACCCTGAATAACGTCACATTTGACATCGCCTTCAATCCCCGTTTGCCACAGGCGGCAGTCGTTACCGAGACTTCCCCCGGCACACGCGACCGTGGCACACTGGCGGTAACCTCTGCGCTCAACGAAGCAGGCGACGTGCTGGAAGCGCGAATCCCGATAAGCTCGCTGCTTGTCAACCCACTCGACGAAGCGATCCTCAACGGCGTCGTCACCCGCACCCCTGAAGGCGAAGAACTGAGCGCGACCCTCATCGGGCAGGCGATTGCCCCGGAAGAAGAACGCGACGGCATCGTCTACCCCGACGGGCCGACCAACGGCGGCGCGACCCGCTTCTCGGTCGCCGGTCCGATGGCGCAGGGGGCAGCGATCTGGATGGCGGCGGGACGCATCAGCACGCTTGAACTGACGGCTGGTGATGATCTGCGCGTGGAGATGGACGTAACCATTGACGCGCCAGAGTTCCCCGAATCGCTGGTCGGCCTCAGTCTCATTGGCGAATTAACCCTGCAACCCGTCGCGGTCGATAACGATGATGATGGCATCGCCGAACAAAATGTCGCCACCCTTGAAGCGAACAACGGCTGGTCGAATCTGCTGACGCGCAGCGGCCTGGCCCGCGACAACATCAACGGTGACCTGCTGCTGGGGACGGTGACTATCCCCGCCACCAGGGTAATTCGTCGCAACAGTCGCTTGCTGGCGGGGATGCGCTTTGACG
>DAOTXA010000432.1:0-3520 GCA_034435595.1 Anaerolineae bacterium
TCACGGCGGCGTTTCTGGCGATTGCAGGCCACCGGGTACTGCTGCTTGACTTCGACCCGCAGGCCCATGCAACCATCAGCTTTGGACTCCAAAAAGCCCCCGGCTTGTATGATGTGCTGGTGCGCGGCGTCGATATTGTCGACCGTTTCGTGACTCCCCCACTCGACTCTTTTGACCCTCGCAACAACGGGCGCGGATCACTGTACATGGTCCCCGGCAACGAAGAAACCTACGCCATTCCGTCCATTGTCAAAGAGGTTGAAGTTCTGCGCAACATCCTTGAAGACCTCGACGAACTCATTGACGTGTGCATCATCGATACCGCCCCGGCAGCCGGTCTATTGCTCACCCTACCCTGGAACGCCTCGGACTTCGTCGTCGTGCCCTCGCGCATGGAGTATTTGAGTCTCGACGGTATCGCCGGGACCATTCAGCGTGCTGCGCGGGAAGGCGTCGAACTCATGGCGATTGTGCCAACCATGTTTCGCACCCAAACCGTCCTGCACCAGCATCACTATGACGAACTCAAAGCGGCTGCGATCCAGAATAACTGGCCGCTGTGGGAACCCGTCGCCGACCGCATCGAATGGGCAGAAGCTTCTACCATGCACTCGATGATTTACAGTCTCGACGGCCCCATGAGCAAGGCACGACATGAAGCAATTGTGTTTGGACGCCGTGTAAACAAAGAGTTGGTGAGGAACGCAGAAAATGCCCGGTAAACGTGACATGCTCAACCAGCGTGCGGCGGCGAATCCGCTGGATATGACCGCACGTGAAGCCAATGGCAACGCATCTCGAACTGTCGAAGAGGCAGCACAATCGCTGTGGGGCGGCGGCATCTCATCCGAGGAACGCGCCCATCTCAAACGCAACAAGCGCGAGCGCATCGAACTGGTGGATATCTTCAGCATCCAACCCGATCTGGCACAACCGCGCCGCGCTATCCCCAGCAGCCTGCGCGGAGATTGGCAACCTAATGCGCACGAAATGCCCGGATGCTTGGCCCACTGGTGCGAGCAAAGCGGCCTTGATGTTGCTGCCTTGTTCAATGGCGATGCCGACCTGCCCGACCGCGAAGGACTTAAGCCACACATCATCGCCCTGCTGCACATCGTAGAGCTGGCAATCTCGATCAAAAACGAGGGACTCGTCAACCCGGTCGGAATCGTAGATGATGGCAAAGGCGGCTACCGTCTGGAAACGGGCGAACGGCGCTGGCTGGCTTATCACTTGCTGCACCTTCAAGACGCGACCCGCGCCGAGTCCAATAGCAACGGCGCGGAACAAGCGTCCAACACATCGCAATGGGCACGCATCCCGGCTCGCATTTTGCCTGATAGCGACCCCTTCCGGCAGGCCGCCGAAAACACCCAACGCGCCGATCTCAACGCCATCGGACGCGCTCGCCAGTACGCGATCCTGATGATGGCCCTACATCCTGAAACACCACTTGCATCCTACGACGCCACACCGTCCGATCGTGCATACTACGCGCAGGCACTTCAGTTCGACCGCGTGCCGTATGGCAAAGGCAAGCAACTCTACACTGCACTCGGCGTCAAGGATCGCAGTGTCGTCACGCGCTGCAAGCAACTTCTTGAACTGCCTGACAACATCTGGCAAAAGGCCGACGATGAAAACTGGCCCGAAGATGAATTGCTGGAAATTGTTGGGAATCCCAACAATGTTGAGATTCCGACCCATAACGCGAAGCAAACTCGCATCCCGGATACACCCGCCTCGCGCTTTAAGAAGAACGCCGCATATCTGTCGACCAAACTCAACCGCATTGAAACCTGGTCTGCTAAACGGCGACAGGAAGCCCTGGACCGTGTCGAAGCCATGCGTGCCTACCTGGACGCCGTTGAGAATCAGCTTAAAGCCCACGACGAATAGTCGGCGATGGCAACGCACATCTATATACCACACTCGAAAAGCGCGGAACCAACCGCGCTTTTTTGGTGTCTGCATCCAGATTTAACCCTGATATCGTCCAACCGTTTTTTAACGTTCGCCCCCTGCCCTATCACCGGGGATCACATTTGATATTGACATTTTTACAGGGAAGCCAGGGCTGTTTCACAGATGTTTCCGCCAGTTTGGGATAAATCGAACTCAGCGCCCTACCCCTGAGTCAGTTACATAGCAATGGACTGCATCGTCATCACATGGACGGTAAATGACCGCAACACCACCTCGATACAATCAGGCATGATGCAATCGACCATATGAAAAGAGACACTCCATGACTCAGCACGAACCTGTCAACATCGGCATTATCGGCGTCGGACAAATCGGCAAACGCCATATTGAGCGACACAGCAAAATCGCAGGCGCAAACATTATCGCTATCGCGGATGTCAACGAGGCCGAGGCCAAACGAGTCGCCGACGAATACGGCATTCCTAACGTATACACCGACTTCCGCGCACTGCTGCAACGTGATGACCTCGTCGCCGTTGATGTGTGCCTGCACAACAATCTGCATATGCCGGTAACCGTAGCCGCGCTAGAAGCCGGGAAACATGTCTACTGCGAAAAGCCAATGGCAGGATCATATATCGACGCACAGACCATGCTCGAAGCCAGCCAGCGCACCGGGCAAAAACTCCACATTCAACTTCGCCGCATCTTCAACGCAGAGACGAAAGCTGCCCGCCAGATGATTGACAACGGCAAACTGGGGCGTGTCTTTCATGCGCGGTCGGCAGGGTTCCGCCGTCGCGGACGCCCATTTGTGGATGGCTACGGAACCGAGCGCTTCGTGCAGAAAGAACACGCATCCGGCGGCGCGATTTACGACATGGGCGTCTATCATATTTCGCGGATGCTGTACTTGCTGGATAATCCCGACGTACTGACCATCAGCGGCAAAATCTATCAAGAAACACCGATGGACGAAGCACGCCGCGCACAGAGCAATTACGACGTTGAAGAACTGGGCATGGGCTTTGTCCGGCTGGGTGGCGACATCACACTCGACGTTATGGAGTCGTGGGCGGTGCATCTGGATACACTCGGACCAAGCTACATCAACGGCTCTGAAGGTGGTGTTTCGTTCAACCCACTCAAGTACTTTTTCAGCACAGGCGACCTTAACGTTGATGGGACGATTGACACCGCCAGCTTCGACCGCCGCAGGCATCTGATGAACCCGGATGAAGATGTGTACGACAGCCCGGAAGATCACTGGATCGCCGCTTTGCAGGGGCGCGTTGATCTGCTGCCCACCGCCGAAATCGCACTCAATACGATGCTTATCAGCGAGGGCATTTATCTCTCCAGCGAACGTGGCAGCGAAGTCACCGCTGCTGAGGTACGCAGCGCCTCACCATCAACCGCGATGAAGTTTTAACGACCGCCGAACCATCACCGGGAGCGATTAACCGTTCCCGGTGATATCTGCCTGCGAATTCGCCCCTCACTACCCCGCACCATTCCACACTGGCAGCGGCGCACCGTCAGGAACCGCTGCACGCGCCTTCTCGCGTCGGCGGCACTGGCGGGCTTTCGCCAT
>DAOTXA010000433.1:0-2008 GCA_034435595.1 Anaerolineae bacterium
AGCTATAAAATGGCGAGTGTGCCGTCGATTGCGCCCAATCGCCAGTATGTCGCCTTCTGCCGCAATGAAGCCGCCGAATCGCCAATTCACTATCACGGCGCGAACTATTCCGGCTTCAAGGAGCGCTTCTACGCGATCAAGGACGGGCGCATCACGCTGGCCTATATTGACGGTTCCGGCTCGTTTGACGTGTTCAAAGATACGCATCAGGTGGGACACTTCCAGTTCTCCCCGGTAGATTCGACACTGGGCATGTTCTGTCACGAAGGCCCGTGGAATCTGGTCACGCAGCGGATATGGTTTATCGATTTCGTCTCGCATGAAGTGCGTCCCTGCTTCCGGCAGGAAGAACAGGACAGTATCGGGCACGAGTTCTGGACGCAGGATGGCTACATCTTCTTCGACAATCGCGGTCCCGGTCATGATGGCACGATCACCTCAGATCGCACGCAGGCCGTGGTAACCGATGTCGCCGTTAACCAGAACGACATGATTCCCTTCGTTGGCTTGATGGACCGCGACGGCAACATAGTCAAGCGTCTGGATATGCCGTACTACTGCAATCACTATCATGCCAACCCGGATAACTCGGTGCTGGTCGGTGATGATCTGGACGACCTGGTACTCATCGACATTTCCGGCGAAGAAGCCACCCACCAAGTTATCGCTAATCACAAAACGTCCTGGCACACGCAAAGCAGCCATTGTCACCCGACATGGGATTGGGACGGCAGCCGCATCCTGTACGCTTCAGATCATGGCGGGCGCGTAAACCTGTATTTGATCGAGATGTAAGCCGATACCCCCTCACCCCTAAATTCGCACCTCCGACCTTCCTTTTCCCTCATTCTCCCTCATTGAGGAGCGGAACCGGAGGTGCGGGGAAAAAGCGATTTCTTTTAACTTTTTTTCTACAAGTCTTTTGGAGCAGTGTCCCATGTTTCTTGATGCACAGAAAGCCTACGACTACCAGCGTGACGGCTACGTCATTCTCGACAACGTATACTCGCAAGAACAGGTAGACGCCATGATCCGCACCATTGAGGGCGGGGACGAACGTGTCACCGCCAATCTACGCAAGCGGGCGGATACCGGCGGCAAGACCGCCAATCTCGCGTTGTGGTACGACATTCAGGACGACATCTGGGGCGCGGCGACCAAATACCCGGCCCTCGTCAACGGCGTGCGGATGCTCATGGGAGAGGACGTGACCTTCTTTCACGGCAAAGTCATGCTTAAAGAGGCGAAATCCGGCGGGCGCTGGGAATGGCATCAGGATTACGGCTACTGGTATCAACAGGGCTTTTTGTATCCGACCATGATGAGCGCCTATGTGTCGCTGGACCGGGCGACAAAGGAAAATGGCTGCCTGAAAGTCTTGAAAGGCTCGCATCGCCTGGGACGCCTGAATCACGAGGCGGTCGGTGGGCAGACGGGCATCGACCCTAACCGCATCGCCGCCCTGGAAGACCATTTTGAGACCATCTACTGCGAGATGGAACCGGGTTCCGTGCTGTTCTTCGATGGCAACCTGCTGCACTCGTCAGAATCGAACGAATCCGACTTACACCGGCGGGCGTTCATCGTCTGCTTTAGTGCGCTGTCGAACATCCAACTCGACGGCTACGGTGAGAAGACTATCGAACCGTCGGCGGTTCCGGTCGGGTCGGCGGACGACTTCGCGCCGTTTCTGGCATAAGCGGTAACTCTATTGGCAAGCTCGTTGACAACTGCCAGCGACTGTTTTCCGCGCACGCAATCTCAACAAAACGCTTGCTCAACTCCATTTCTGCGCTGATGAAGTGGCCCCCTGTGTCGATTATGATGGGTTCATCAATGACAAACACAGGAGGTCACACCCGCATGAACTTCAAACGACTTGGACTCGCAGCGATCATCGCCTTCGCCCTCAGCGTGATGGGAACCAGCGCACAGGATTCGCCGGATACCTACATTGACCCGGCGGAACGTTTCACCATCGAAGTCCCCGAACGCTGGACGGATGAAA
>DAOTXA010000434.1:0-1552 GCA_034435595.1 Anaerolineae bacterium
ATCAAAGATCGTGGCAAGCCGTTCTACGTCCAACTCGGTTATGTCGAACCGCACCGCCTGGAATACGGCTTTGACGCCGCGCCATACTATGCAAACGGTGTACATATCCCCCCGTACCTGGTGGATGACTTCGACGCCCGCGAGGATTTCGCCTCATTTCAGGGCGCGATTCGTGATGTAGACGCCGGAATGGGAATGTTGCTGGATTATCTGGACGAGAACGAACTCGCAGACAATACGCTGATCGTCTTCACCGCCGATCACGGGATTCCGTACCCACGTGCGAAGTGTTCGGTGTACGATCCCGGCCTTGAGATCGCATTCTTGATGGCGGGTCCGGGTGTGGGAAGTGAGCAGGTAATTGACGCGATGGTCAGCAACATCGACATTATGCCAACGCTGCTGGAACTCATCGGCTTGCCCGTCCCCGAAGCAGTACAGGGGGTGTCGCTGTTGCCATTACTCAAGAACGAAGCCAAAATCGTCCGCGACGAAATTTTCGGCGAGATGACCTATCATGATTATCCCGATCCGCGCCGCTGCATCCGCACAAAAACACACAAGCTCATTCTCAACTTTGCGAACGCGCCCTTCTTCATGAACCCGTCGCAGATGTGGCGTCCGCGTACCATCACGCGCAACCCGGTGCGCCCCGCACGTGCTTATCATCCACTGGTGGAACTGTATGACCTGCAAGCTGATCCATTGGAAGAGAACAACCTTGCCGACGACAAAGCCCATGCTGATCTGCGCCGCGAACTGTTAAAACGTCTTCATGCGTGGATGGTTGAAACGAGCGATCCACTGCTGAATGGCATCCCTGCACCGCCAATTCATGGTCAGGCGATTGACGCGTTGCAGGGTGCGAGTGAGTGAATATCTGCACCGGGGCGACTCCTCGTCGCCCCAATAAAACATAGCGAAACCGGGGATTTGCTACTTCTGGCTGTACAGACCAAGTGTATTGCCTTCGGTGTCGCGGATGGTGGCGTAGAAACCCATGTCACCGCCGATATCGATCTTGCCTTCGACCAGTGTTCCACCTGCCGGTTCAACCCGCGCCATGATGGTTTCAAGGTCTTCGTCGCCGCAGGAGAGATAGACATAGACGCCGTCTTTGCCCGGTGTGAAGCCCTCGGTCTGATTCAACGAGAAGCCAACGCCATCCGATGCGCCGGGGAGCATCCCCGTTTTGCGCCCGTTGAACTCGCCAACTTTGATGGTCTTGTCGAACAACGTCCCGTAGAACTTTGCCGCCCGTTCAATATCACTCGCCGGAATTTCCACCCAACTAATCAGATTGCCCATATTGCCGCTCCTTTGCACTAAACACAAATTTAAATAGAACTTTTGATCTAAATAAGAATACGATCTTTTGTGCTAGATGTCAATGTCGCGCAGCGGGTGGTTGCGACAACGTAACCCACGTATGCTTAAAGGGTCATAACGGGCGAATATGGGACATTGTTCACCCTGATTCACGAATTGTTCTAGCAAATCACCTGTACTTTGTCTCTACAGAATCCAGCGCTCACTATGCTATCTTTTGACC
>DAOTXA010000435.1:0-4128 GCA_034435595.1 Anaerolineae bacterium
CTATGAATCAAAACGCCCTGACCGATGTCAGGGCGGTGAAGTCATTATTTTGTTTGGTGCGTGCGCCGGAATTAGCGGCGGTTGCGGCGGGTCGGACGGCGACGCGGCAGGGCGCGGAACTCGTTGACGATCTCGGTCAGCGCACGGCTGTGATGGCTACGGGCACGATCCTGCTTTTCGCGGAGTTCGCGCATCTTGCTGGCGATATATTCTTCTGAGTACATGTTGTATGCCTCCTCCACAATTTGGGAAGATAACTTGGTCAACAAGATTCATTTTATGGATTTAGGCAAAAAACACAATGGGGTAGCTTGTAAAATTGGGCAGATTTAACAAGACTTTTATGTTTCACCTGTCCTGCGCTTAAAAACTGCCCGAAATCTACAGTGTTTTCTCAATGGCATCAGCGACCTGTAGCCACAGGTCGGTATCCCGCGCCTCGACCTCGGCATCCAGCCAGAAGGCGTATTGAATCTGTGCGCGTTCGTTGGGATCGGTGTTCAGGTCGCTGAAGATCGTGAATTGGTCCGTGTGCTGGCTAAAATACAGGTGCGTCAACTCTGCGAGGATGGCGTTGGCGATGGCGTTGGTAATGTGGCTGTAGCGCTCGAACAGCGTATATTTGTCCTGCACCGCTCGCGCCAGATCAAGGACCGCCTTCGTGTAATTACCGCATCCCGGCTGTGGAAACTGGTTGACGGACCCTTCTGGCAGGTCGTTGGGCGCAGATGCATAACTGATGACGGTCAGCAGTAACTCGCGCAGCCAGCCGGCTTCAGGGAAATATCCCTCAAACCTGGGCAAAAACTCCCGCACAGGATCGGCAGCGACGGACAGCGCAATCAGCGGATCAAGCGCGGTTAGCAGGCGCTTGAGCGTATCCTGTAATGTGGTCCACTCACGTTGATGAGCAGCGGCCCGCAGTGCGGCGAGATCGGCCTGTTGTTCGGTTGTGGGCGGCATGATGCATCCTTCGTCTATGACTTCATAGTCGCATTGAACCACGCCGCCGCGCTCACTCACAGGGTCATTCTTTGAACACCAGTCACACCGTGAGTGCGGTCACTTTGTGAATGCCATCCCCGCCGGGGGTGCAGATGCACGCATCTGCTCAATTTTGACGCGGGCCGCCGCCAGTGAGGGCGTAATCGCGCAGACCTGCCGCATCTCTTCATCGTCCAGCAGCCGCGACTGAATCAACCAGCGGGCCAGCGGATTCTTGACCACCATCACCACACAACCGAGTCCGTAACTACGCGTTGCCAAAATCGGCTTCTTCATCTCTGGCATCGGGCGCAAGGGGAACGCCAGCTTCCAGCCCATGTTGACAATCACATCGGCGCGTCCACCCGCCATAATGCCCATCCCGGCAGTTTCGTTGACCGGGATAATATAGTCCACGCGCCCCATGAATCCCGTGAATTCCCAGCGCACGATGGTTTCTTCGTCGTCATCCCAGTGTAGCGTCACATCCATTGGTTGTGTTGTCCTTGCTTTTCCGCTATCCGCCCATATCAATGTATGCAGATACGCCGCATGATATTTGCCTGTGATTCACAATTGCTATATATACGATAGCACATCGTAATATGGCGAAAGCGTTACAATAGAAATGTGAACATCTCCAGAGATCGCCACATATATCAGTGTGTGCTTGGCGATTGTTTTCATGTGTTATGTTCAAGCGTGTTTAAGAGAGGATTGAGGAGCAAAAACACCATGGCTGAGGACCCCGCCCAGAAGTCCACAACGGAAAAAGCAGCAAACTCGCCACCGATAGCGAAGGAACAGTACGCGGATAAGAAGAAGTTCCGCGACCGCCTCCCTATCTGGATGCGCGATCTGCCGCGCCCCGGCTTCCCGCGTACACCGGACGAAAATTACCAGTTGATCGGCGACGATGATCTGGAGCGGATGCGGTCGCAGGGGCTGGATCAGGCCGCGCTGGAACGCATCCGCACCGACCGCGAATTTCTCGATTACGAACTGCTGCGTCTGTTCCGCGAGCGCGACCATGAGGCCGCCCGCGAGCAGAACCGCTATCGCCTGTACCAGATTACGTTCATCGTCCTGGCGACTATGGCGACCATCTTCGGGTCTGTGCAGGCGTTGATGCTGGCTAATCGTCCTGAACTGGTGCCGATCTTCGCCCTGTTCGAGACGGTCGTTGCCCTGCTGACGACCTTCATCGCTACATTGCGCGGCAGCCGACCGCCCTTGAAATCGTGGCTGGACAATCGCCGTCGCGCAGAGCAGATGCGCCGCGAGTACTTCCGCTTCATCATGCGCCTGCCACCCTATCACGATGCCGACAAGCACGAGAAATACCAGTTGAAAGTCGCGCTGTCTAAACGCGCTGCCGACATCAACAAGGGGGTATTTCCGCCGGAACCGACCGTCCTTAAAACCAATGGAGATCGCTAGCCATGTCGAACGAAATGACTTCTTCTGCAAATATGAGCCGGGAAGAAATGGAAGCCCGGTACAGGTTGTTTCAAGACAACGTCCTCGACGACCAGCGTAATTATTACAAGCGGTCCATTGATAAGTACCAGCGCAGCGCCGAGCAGGTGAATTGGCTGCGGGCGTTCTTTGCCCTACTCGCCGGACTTGCCTCCGCCATTGCCGGGTTTGTCGTCAACGATGCCGTCGCCCGTGGGACCTTCGACACCTGCGAAGCACAATCGTTGGCAGCGGTCGTGGCAGAATCGCCGAATAACCTACCCGCAGAATTCACCATCAGCGAGATTGCCGCATCCGACGAGGTTAACTGCACTACGGTCGAAGTGTGGGTTCCGCTGCTGCTGGGGGTGACAATCCTCGCCCCGGCTCTGGGCGCGGCCTTCACTACCCTTGCGGATTTATACCAGTGGGATCGCCTGACCTCGATATACGAAAATGCGCTCGATAACCTGGAGGTCGCAGACGCGCAATCGCCGGTATCGGAGATGAACAATATCGAATATGGTGCGTCAATGGCGGCGTTCTCTGAGGGGACGTTATCGGTCATGAGCGACGAAACCGCACAATGGGGACAACTGGTCAAAACGCCGGAAAGCCTGCAAGAATTCATCGATCAGGCGCGTGCCCGATCATCCGAGGTCGGCGGCAACCCCGACGAAAACCGGTTCGGAGGCGACGGCGGCAGCGATCCGCAACCGTCTGCATAATGATCATGCGCATACATCCGTGGGACACGCTAATGCCGTGTCCCATGCGTGCCGATCGTATGCCACGCGTCTCCCATTCTAGATATGTGTTACTCGATATTGTCGTCGTCCAGCCCGTAGACAGCCGTTTCCGGGTGGAAGGCCGCCCACGCGAACCAGAAGTGCGGCGCGGCAATCAACTGGTCCAACTGCGTGCCGACGAGTTCACCCTCGCTGGCCTGCCCGAATACATCCCATGTGCTGCCGGTTTCTACGTCGCGCACGACTTCGTTCTCGGCGTCCCACTCAAACGTAAGGATCGTGCCATCTTCGAGTTCGCGGCTATAAAGCGCCGCCATGCCCACGTCACGGCCTTCGTCAATGATACGTGCGCCCATTGCAGTTGCCTTACCCGGCTGCCAGAACGCGACGAGGTCCTGACCGCCGACCGTATCGTTAATCACGCGCTCGTCTTCCAGCGCGGTGAAGGGGTAAGCGATGCTCACATCGTCGATATTGACCGCCAACACGCGATCCACCGGGCTGTCGAGACGGTCGTCAATCTCACCCTCAAACAGGAAGGGTTGGCCCTCAAATTCGTCATAGCCGACATACGGGTTGTTGCCGTAGTTGCGTCCCAGCGGGGAAAGGACCATGCCATCAGGGAAGCGGCTGGCGAATTCACCAAAGCCAAACACCTGCGAGGGGACGATTTCCAGCAGAGTTCCGGTCAGTTCACCGACGATGGCCTCACCCGTCAACTGCTGCCACCAGCTTTCGGTCACGTCGTCCCACATGATGAGGTCGCTGTTGCGCAAATTGCCAGATACGCCGAGCCGCAGCGTATCTTCACCGACCACGCGACTAAAGGCGATGGCACTGTTACACAGCGGGCAGTAGGTCACGGCGACCGGCTCGCCGCCGATCTCGTCGTTCACGATCTCATGCCGGGTCAGAATCGCCAGCGGGTAAGCGCGGG
>DAOTXA010000436.1:0-9447 GCA_034435595.1 Anaerolineae bacterium
ACCGTCTCAATGTCAATGATGCCGTCAGACACGATGACATTCAGCAGCGATGTACTCCCCGGTGGCACAGGGACTTGCTTTGCCCATACGAGCCATTCAGGTTCGTGCATTCGCTCGCCATAGGCGTTGATAATCTGTAACTGGGTCGGCTCGAAGGCGATGTCGCTGAAGCCCGATTCGTCCATCGTCAGATACAGGCTGTTTGATGCCGGATGCCAGTTGACAGGCAGCACATTGGGGCGCGATCCCAGTACGACATAGGCCAGAATCCACTCACGATAGCGCAGCACCGCCACGCCCATTTCACGAAAGCCGTTGTTGGTCGCGCTGGCACGGTGGACGGGCGAAGTCTGCCAGAAGCCGATGACGCCCTGTAGCGTCGGGTAATAGGCGGCGATCTCTGACACGAACTCGATTTCGTTAAAGCCATAGGATGCCCACCCCGCGCTTTGCGCTCGCGGGGCGATGCCATTGCCGAACTGATCGGTATGAAAATCAACTTCCAGGGTGGTGAAGGGAATCTGCGGGGCAACGTAGCTCGCCTGCAACATGGCAAGCTCATCCAGTACCGGATTGCGATGGAGCGGGTACAATCCCAGCCGCAGCCGCCAGCGATTTAACTCGGTCATGACCTGTAATTCCATGTCCTGATCGCGTGGCAGGGTATACAGCGGGTTGTTGCTCAATCCGTCCTGCGCACCGCCAGTAAATACCGGGATCATTACAATACCAAGCAATAAGACCATCAAACCAAAAGCGGGTAACATTGTGTGTGTGATGCGGTTTCTCATTGGCTCCCCCCTGAGCTTGGACCGGTTGTGCCCGGTCAGACCATATTGAATTTTATTTCATCAAATCCATTTTACTTACATCTAACGGAATGCAAAACAAGGTATTACGAATTTGTTATGAGAGTTATGTGCGAAGCAAAACAGGGCACATCTTTGGATGCACCCTCATGGTTGTTTGTGTGAAATTAGCAGTACAAAATCACATCATGGATACGTGATTGGTACGTTGTTCAAATCTCCCGCGAGGACATTGAGGAAGGGCGAATAGGCCCAGCCAACCGTCCCGCGCCACACAACCTGATACCAGAAGTTATCCGGCGTGCGCCCGACCACAGGCAAGAACGATCCCCATATGATGCGGCCTGTCTGCTCTGCACCGACACTGGGTGCGCCACGCAATCGCAGGGTCGCCCTAGACTGGACACGAACGCCGGTATCCGTCTGTCCCGCAAGTCCGAGGACGGTGTTACCGCTGGTGATCGGCGCGGTGAACTCATTAAAGTTGAAGAAAAGATAGTATCCCCACGCCCAGCCCTGAAAACCGCCGAGTTGCAGCAAGAACCAGCGAGCGTCGGCGTCACGTCCGACGACAGCATAGGTTTCGCCGCGCAAAACGCGCCCGATGCGATTGCCACCGAGCGAGGGCGCATCACGAATGTTGAGCACACTGGCGCGGATCACGGTTCCCGTCAAGGCCCCGGCGGGGATGGGCGGCAGCGCGGTCCGGGTCGGCGTGAAGGTCGGTTCCGGGGTCGCGGTCGGGCCAACCGGTGGAACACCGCCGCCACCGCCACCAACCTGAATCCACGATGTGCTGATAAACGCCGGACCTGTCAGGTCCACCAGATACACTTCGACCGGATAAGTCCCCGCTCCCAGCAGGGCGTTGACGGTTGCTGTTTGCCCCGGTGTGGTCACGCTGAGGACAGGCGTACTATTGATAAACAGCGTCGCTTTATCGTCGGCGGTTAGCGTAAATGTGTATTCGGCTTGGGCGAAGGTTTGTGACGAGCTATACACCGCCGACCAGCCATCCGCCGGAACACCGGGGATCGACACTGCGCCGGTCCCGTCGGTGGGGATGCCCGCAAACGACAGACTCAGCGAAGAATAGATCGTCGTCGCGCCGTTAATGGGCGATGCGCCCCCGGCGAGAATATCGCCGGTATAATACTGTGCGCTCCATGGATTTGTCTGCGCATTAACGGTGCCGGGTGCGCTGATGCTAATCGCAACCGTCAGCACCAGACCAAGAATGATTGCGGCGATGATTGCCGTGTGCCGTCGTGCCATAAGGCGGAACCTCCTCAACGTCAAGGATATGCAGCCGACCAACACGCAGCGCTCCATAAAAACGGAGTTTCGCCACAGAGAATGGCAGGTGACCAATGGACGACTGATGATTGAATCTTCTCCACTGTAGTATACCGCCTTTGCGCAGGAGACAATAGCGCATCAGGACTATACGCCACGCACAGGCTGCCAGCGTTGAGCAAGCGTCGGGCAACGTGCGCTTGCCATTAATTGCCGCCGCGCCATGCGGTGAGGCGCGTCATCGCCCTTAAGCCGACCTGTGCCGTGACAATTGGCAACCACACCGTCGCAAAGCCGGTAAAGCCCCATTCCATCAACGTCAACTGGTTCACGCCCATAAAATCGAGGCGCGGCAGATCATAGGCCATGATCGTCACCCCGGCAAACACCGCCAGCGACCAGAACACCCACAGCGGCGACAGCGGTGTCGGCGGTATGTGCGCGTCGAGCAACTGGCGCGGCTTGTTCGGCCTGCGAAACCACAGGATCGTCATGCAAAAAGCGACCAATCCGGCGATCATGCTCAATGAGGGACCGTCAATGACAGAGCGACCCCCGACCTGTTCGACGGCGCGAATCATGAACAGCACCAGTAGCGCCGCCGTCAATATACCAAATGCCGCCGGAGAGAGTATAAGCGTGTCCGGGCCGTTTTTGTCGCCAGAAGGTAACAGCAGCACCGCCGCGTATAACGCCAGTATCAGCGCCAGAAAGCCGCCACCCGCCAGCGCCATATCACCCAGACTGACAGCCTCGTCAAGGCGATTGGTCAGTTCCGGCGACCAGCGCATCCACGTGCCCCAGTAAAAGCCGCCAAACACCGCATAGCCGATTAGCAGTACACGGTAGCGCGGGAACTGTCCGGCGGTCAGGACCACCCACACGCCGATCATCCCCAGCGAAAGCGCCACATAGCCGCCGATGACACGTGTCAGCAGCGTGCGGGGAAACTCGATGAACGACGTTTCCGGGTTGACGATCAGCCCGACGAGCAAGCCGACAATCCCGGCGACGGTCATCACGTCAATGATGTCGCGGACGCGGTAGCGTGCCATCAGGTCCAGCGCCAGGATCGCCAGCGCCGTATATGCGGGGATAATGTACAACCATTCGCGCATAGAGCGGTCAAATGGCGAGACGGGCCACAGCAGCAGTTCGCACCCGGTCATTAGCAATGCCGCCAGCAGCAGGCGCACCGACCACAGGCGCAGGGTTCCATTTTGGAATGATTGCATGGTTGAGCCAATCCATGTGGATAGCACGTAAGGGCAACCTGTAGATCACCCTCACAAACGCAGTTCAGTGCGGTGCAGCCTTACCGCCGGATCAAGCGCACCACGATCACAACCAGAATCGCGCCGACGAACGCAGATACCAGATCGCCGAAGGTGATGCTGAGGTCTGCGAAGTCAAAGTCGATTTCCAGCAGGTCGAACAGAAAACCGCCGACGACCGCGCCCAGCATACCGATGACGAGATTGCCGACTAAGCCGAATCCGCTGCGGCTGCGCGTGGTCATGCGCCCGACCAGCGACCCGACCAGCAAACCGATAATCACCCAGACAATAACCTGGCCTATATTGATATCCATATGACTCTCTCCCGTTCTCGCTGAATGGATTCAATGAGTGCATTCAATCTAACACTATTATCCCGTGTCTATGCAGAGAATGCCAGAACCCGGCGGTTTACGGCGCAATCGCCAGTGTGACGACCACATCGCCCGTATCGTTGCCGCCGAACCACTGCGCGACCAGCAGCGTATATGGCCCGTCCTGCGGCAGTTCAAAATCGGCGAACCCGGCGTTGAACGTCTGTGCGCTAAAGTCGTCGTTGGCAATAAGCGGCGTATCATCCGCGCCCAGCAGCACAACCATGGGGTCAATTGGGCTGCCATCTGCCGCTTCGACGGTCACCGTAATCACATCACCTGCATTGCCAACGAAGGGGATACTGAACGCTGTATCCGGGTCCAGCGTCACCGGCTGCGATTGGCCCGGTTGCAGCGGCGCACCCTTCTGCACGACCGGGCGCGTCAGCAGGATCAGTTCGGTGTAATCGGCGGCGGCATCCAGCGTGTCGCCGTTCGCATCGTGGATGCGGGCGCGTCCGTAGTAAGCCTGCACCAGTTCGGGATCAAGGGCAATGGCGCGTCCGAAGTCGTCAAGCGCGGCGTCGATTTCGTTGCGAAATGAGTGGATCACCGCCCGGTTGAAATAAGCCTGCGCGAAGGTCGGATCGACGGCTACAGCACGGTCATAGTCGGCGAATGCGGCATCGAACTCGCCCAGTTCAAAGTACACGTCACCGCGATTGTTGTAAACCTGTGCGCTTTCGGGGGCAATTTCCAGGGCTGCGTCATAGTCGGCGAGGGCGATTTCATAGTCGCCTACGGCATAGTAAACGGTCCCGCGATTGTTGAGCGCGTCGGCGTTTTCGGGGTCGATATCCAGCGCACGGGCGAAATCTTCCAGCGCGGTTTCGAACTCGCCCAGCACATAGCGCAGCGTGCCGCGATTGTTATAGGCATCGACCAGTTCAGGGTCAATTTCCAGGGCGCGAGCGTAGTCGGCGAGGGCGGCCTCAATGTCGCCGAGGTCGGCGTAGATTGCGCCGCGATCGTTGTGGGCCTCCGCGTTCTCCGGGTCGATTTCTAGCAGCGCGGCGTAATCAGCCAGCGCCGCGTCAATTTCTGCTTCCAGATAGAGCGCCCGCGCCCGACCAAGCAGCGCGACAGTATCCTGCGCGTTGATGTCTAGCAACATGTTGTAGTCGGCGAGTGCGGTTGTCACGTCGCCGAGGGCGTAGGCTGTTTCTGCCCGCAGATGGAGCGCGGTCGGGTCATCGGGTGCGAGTTCGACGGCGCAGTCGAAGGCTTGCAACGCGCTGGCGTCATCGTCCTTGAACACGGCGTCCAGCCCAATTTCTACATAGTCGATGTCAGCCGAACAGTTCGATTCGCCGTCTGTCTGTGCATAGACACCCGCTGCGATGATCCACCAGACGATCAACGCGAAAACGAGCACTCGCCTACTGTGCATAGAAGAACCCGGTCTGTTGCACGTCTACCGGATAGCCTTCGATGTGTTCGGGAATGCGTTCGTCATCGCTCAACTGTGCGACCGGGACCTTCTCATCAACCATGACGACAATCGCCAGTTCTTCGGTGGGCTGTCCGTTTTGCTGCTTGAGTCCAATCGCCACACCGATGACATGCGGCTTGGTCAGCAGGTCGGCCTCGTGCCGCGTCTGAATTTCGGTCAGGCGCTCGATGATGTATTCGTTTCCGGTGGGGGTATCGCTTCCAGGCATGAAAATGTCTCCTTTTAGTGATTGCCGGGGATTGAAATCAACAAAAACCAACAACCAGATACTAAGTGGGTGTTTGCAAAAATGTACGTTACCTGTTTTTGCCGCCATCGGCTAAAGCGACGGCTCCCAATTGCGCCGGGAGCGCACCAAAGGGCGCTCTGACCGGCGCTTCGCCAGATTTTACAGCCGCTTCCAGTGGGCCTGGCTTTTTGGGTAGCCAGATTGCTTCAGCATCCGGCGACAAATCAGCGTAATAAATCAATTTACACACACGCTCTACGAACTAACGACTCGCTTCTACAATTCCACTTCACTATACCCCGAATTGCCGCCCTCATCTTCTTGATCCAGCACGTTGGCCTCAAAGCGTTGCAGCGCCGCCTGCAAACGCTGCTGGCGGAGTGTGGTCGTTAGATCGCCGCGTGTGCGTTCGAGGACGCCGCGCACCACGTCGGTTTGACGGCGCAGGCCCCCGGTCAGCGCGTCGGGAAAATCGAACGTGACCAGATGATCGTAGACCGCGTCCATCCAACCGAGTAGACGCTCGGCCTCATCACTGTCGCCGTTTTCGCGCCGCAGAATATCGAGGATAAAGCGCCGCAGTTCGGTCGCCGCTTCCGCCAGTCCTTTGAGATAGGCCGCTTCTCCCACGCCGAGGTCCTTCAACGAGTCAAGCGTGGGCAGGGTCGTTTGCCGGATAATCGCATACGTGGCGAAGGCTTCTGTGACCTCTTTGAGCGCGTCCTGCGTGTATCCGCTGTGCAGCAGATCGGGGTAGGACTGCACGATGCCGTTCAGTTCGCCAGCATACGTGCGGATTGCTGCCAGTTTCTCATCAGCAATATCCCAGTCACGGCGATGAATGGCGCGAATGCTCTCCGAACAGTGGCGGATCAACTCGCGGGAGCGGGCGATGGCGTTGTCGCGGGCGGCGTTTTTGGCGGTGAAGACCTCGCGGATGGCGTCGGCGATGGGATTCAGGGCGTCAGTTTCAGACATTTAGCTGTCCTCTCCATCGTCATCATTATCATCGTTGTTGTCACCGTCAGGATTCGTCGTGCGGATGCTACTGAATAGCTGGTCTGCCAGGGTCGCTGGCAGCTTGATCTCGCCGTGTGCCGTCTCAAAGCGGGTGAGATTTTGCTCCAGTGCACGCAGCAGCGCTTTGGCATTTGTGGGGGTCATGGCGATACGCGCCTGAATGTGGGCGCGGGGATCGTTGGGCATGACCTGTAAGAAATCAAGGATAATCTCGCTGTGTGTCTGGCTGATCATCACGGAATTGGCGTAATGCGCGTTCAAATTCGCCGGGATTTCGAGACGAATCTGCCGCTTTTTACTCGGATTCGGACGCTGTTGGGCCATTCGAGGGCGTTCCTTTGTTAACTGTGCGTATCTCTCTCCTTAAACTCTAGCACAGCGCAGAATAGGCGCAAACCGGACTATGCTACATCGCAGGCGACATGCGCTATAATAGTGGCCTGAAATCAACAATCTGCAAGGGAGACGCCCCCATGCCGCGCACACAAATCCGCCGATTCATCCTCACCCTGTTTTTGTTGCTCGCATGTACACTGACGCTGTCTGCGCAGGACGGCGAACAGGTCCCGCAAGTGCCAGAAGCCGCAACCGAAGAAGAAGCCACGGCTCCGGCCCCGGTCGGCGTGGCGGTCGAAGTCGCCGCCAACGACGGCAAGACTCTGCGCGGCGAATACTTTGTGCCAGAAGGCGCGGGCGATGCTCCGGCGGTGCTGCTGCTCCACGAACTTTACACGACACGCGCCAGTTGGGGTGCGGTGATCCAGCAATTGCTGGCGAACGGGTTCCGTGTGCTGGCGGTTGATCTGCGCGGATGGGGGGCGACACGTGGCAGCATCAACTGGACGAAAGCACCGAATGACACCCTCGTCTGGCTGACGTGGTTGCGTGGTCAGGCGGGCGTGCGCGGTGACGCGATCTTCACAATGGGATCGAGCATGGGCGCGAATCTGGCGCTGCGCGGTTGTGCGGAAACCGAGACTTGTGCCGGGTCGGTCGCCATCTCACCGGGGCGCAGCTATTTCGGCGTGCGGACGGCATCCGCTATTGAAAGCGGGATTCCGGTCATGATCGCCTATGCCGACCGCGATTATCGCCCCGCCCGTGATGTACCGAATATGCTTGAACTGGTCGGCGCGGCAGTGGAAACCACTGTTTATGAAGGGCGCGATCACGGGATGCTGCTGCTGGACGCTCACCCGGAACTGGCCCCATCGCTGATTGCGTGGATGGCAGCGCGGGTTCCGTGACCGGTGGAACGGATTCGCCATGAAAACCCTGCACGCTGACTTACAAGATGGTGCAATCGGACTCACGGTGTACTCGCCTGATTGTGCGCAAAGCCGCCTGTGGGGGAACCTTGACCATGCGATTGCACAGGCAACGGCATTTTCGCCAATCTATCGACGATGGATTCATCACGATTACAATTCGGTCATGCGCTTTTATGCGGAGGGTGACGGCGAGATCCCACAAACCGACGACCCGGAAGCTGCCGCACGCAAATACGACCGTATACCGGCGGAAACATTGCAATACGGTCATCTGGTCGTCAAGTTGCTGCTTGCGGGACCATCGCTTCTGACGATCTGGCGCGGGGATGACGCCGTGAAGCGACTCCTCGCGCTCAAAGGCAAAACACACCCGGCGCTGGCAGGATCAGGCGAAATCCGCCGGCGTTTCTGGAACGATAATGCCGTCTGCAATCTCATCCATTCCAGCGATTCCATTGACGATGTGGCCCGTGAATTTCAGGTGCTTGGTCTTTCCGATGTGTTGGATATTCAATCTGGCAAAAAACCATTGACACTGCTCGAACCGATTCCTCTGCCAGATCGCTACGTGTCACATTCCGGCATCGTCGTCATGTACGATGTGATTCGGCGTATGCTGGCGACACAGGGCGCGATTTTACCCGCGCCGGTCAGTTTGCCTGCTTCCGGTGATGCGCACGCCACAAATCGCCTGTTCTCTGCTGCGCTGGCTGATATCGCTGATATCAAAGATGCGATTGCGGCATTTCTGAAGGGCGATATCGTGCAGTTGATGGCTCACTTGCCAACGATGCCGGTCACATCATGGGAGCGCTTTGTGATCCTGTGCGGTGCAATCAACCGCGATGAATGGCAGTAGCATGTATTACCCCGGTTCTTTCACGAGATGCGACTATGGTCCTATGGATTTATGAAGCAAATATGAAGTAATGTAGAAACATCACGTAATGCTGTGTACGTGATGTGCGTGTAGACACAAGACATTGTTTGTTCCCCCATTCGGCCTTCGCTTTGCTGTGAGTGAGGGCCTTGTGTCTTTTTAGCCACGCGCCGCTGCCAGTTCCTGCCACATACCCGCAACGAGTTCGACGACTGCCGTATCCTCTAAATATGTGGTGTCGATCTCGATCAGACCGGGTGTGCCGCGCACCGACCACTCGCGGCGCAGATTGCCCAGCGCCAGCGCCCGGTTACGCGGATCATGAAAGCGTGCCCCCAGATTCACATGTAATTTTGAAAGCATCGCATCCAGACCGATGACGAGACAGAATACCGGACCGGTTTCGGACAGACGTTGCAGGTGATCGCTATGTAACAGCGTGCGCCCGCTGATGGCGATGACCGTGCTGCGGCGCAGCGCCGTTTCCTGCACCAGCTCGGTTTCGATGGCTTTGAGGCGCGTCTCACCGTAATAGGCGCGGACCTCCTCTGGCGGCAAATCAACGCGCTCGGCGATCAAGGTTTCGACATTGACGAAGGGCAGGCGCAGCCGTTCGGCGATGCGTCGGCCTAATACCGGCTGACCCGGACCGACATAGCCGGTCAGGATCAGGTTCTTCTCGCTGATGGGTAAGGGATTGAACATGAGCGAAATCCAGCGACTTTACGCCGATTTGCCGTTCCAGCCGGGGAACCAGCCGTCAAGGATGGCGGGCAGTTCGTCAAAGCTGTGCAGCGACGCATCCGGCTCGATTTGTGGCGGGTAGTGACGGCGCTTG
>DAOTXA010000437.1:0-4182 GCA_034435595.1 Anaerolineae bacterium
CTGCCCGACCCGGAACCCGTCCGCGACATCGTCAAGCACGCCGACAGCCTTGAAGATTACGTGCGGGCGTTCAAGCCGTTGCTATCCAGCCAGTAAAGCGTACCGGGTATTATATGATAATTTACGTTTCTTACGTCTCGCAAGGTGCGCACTTTCGCGCCCTATGGTATCCTTACCTCACGCTAAAATTACGCACAAATCCCGGTATGGACGACAATGATCGGACGCAAGTTACGCAATCGCTACGAAATCACGGAACACCTCGGTGACGGCTCTACCGCGACCGTCTATAAGGCAACCGATACGCGCCTCGGTCGTGATGTTGCCATCAAGATGTTGCTGCCGCATGTCCGCGACAGTACGCGCAAACGCTTCTTTCAAGAAGCGACTTCTGCCGCTTCACTGAATCACCCTAATGTCATGGCAATTTTTGACATTGATGAAGAAGGCGGGCGCAATTTCCTCGTCATCGAACACATTGACGGCGTCTCGCTGTCACACTATGTGCCCTCGTCGCCGGAACTAGTCGTCGATCTCGGCAGTCAGATCGCCCGTGCCCTGCAATACGCACATGAGGCACAGATCATCCACCGCGACATCAAACCAGCTAACATTCAGGTGACGCCAGAAGGTCAGGTCAAGCTGATGGACCTCGGCCTTGCCCTGCCGCACGACGCTAAACGCGTCACCGCACACGGCATGGTCATCGGCACCCCCGCCTATCTATCACCAGAACAGGCGCAGGGACTCAAGCTCGACCACCGCACCGACATTTACTCACTCGGCATCGTCCTCTACGAGATGGCGACCGGGCAACTTCCTTTTAATGCTGACGATATCGGCGCGCTGCTTTTGCAACAGGTCAAGCAACCGCCGCCGCCGCCGCGCCTCATCAATGCCGATATGCCGCTGGCAATGGAATCGGTCATTCTCAAAGCCCTTGAGAAGAACCCGAACCGCCGCTACCAGTCGGCGAACGCGATGGCCTCTGCCCTCGAAGCCTCGGTTCCACAGGCAGAAGCGCAGCCAGACATGAGCGGTATCAGCGCTAAATCTACCATGCAGGCAGAACGCGCACCGAGTCTTAGCAGCGAACCGCGCAGCGGGGCCAAAAGACGCACCCTGCGCATCATCGTCGCCGACGATCATGTGCTGCTGCGCAAATCACTTTCAGGGATGCTGGAACAACACGATGAATTCGTCGTCGTCGGCGAAGCCAGCGACGGAGCCAGCGCGCTGGAACAGACAGTTGCCATTCAGCCCGACTTGCTGGTATTGGACCTGAATATGCCCGGCAAAGGCGGCCTTGACGTGCTGCCAGAAGTCCGTGAGCAAGCCCCCAACGTCAAGGTACTGGTGTTAACCGGGCGCGAGGAAGAGTCCTATATCATGCGGGCGATTCGTGCCGGGGCGCATGGCTACATCCTCAAATCATCCGAAGAAGGCGATTTACTTGATGCAATTGTCAAGGTCACGCAGGGGCAGATGGTCCTCGGTCCCGGTGTCGCTGAAGTTGTGACCGGGATGCTCAGTGGTGGCGACGACAAAAAACTCGACGATACCGAGCAAACACTCATGCTGCACGTCGCCGCCGGATTTGACAACAGCGAAATCTCACGCGAACTCGGTATCCCCATGACAGATATGATCGAATTGCTGGCAAAAGCCATGAACAAGCTGAACGCCAAAGACCGCCACTCCGCTGCGTTGAAGGCGCTCAAATCCGGCGCGATCATGATCGAAGACGTACATGCACTCGGCGGCCCCGACGAGATCGGCTAGGCCAATGTCGCGACTCCGTGCCACCATCTGCGTGCTACTGGTGATTTTGACCTTAGTCGCCTGTAGTGGCGCGTCAGATAACAACGACAACGCCGCCGACTTGCCGACGGCGTTGATTTTGCCTACGCTGACCAACACGCCCAACGAAACACCGGTACCGTTGCCCACACCGTTCGTGCCGCCGACCGTTGAACCAACCGCAACCAATACGCCAACAATCGCACCAACCAACACAGCGGTCATAATCCCCACAGCCACCCTCGCCCCCACGCTGACAGCGGACACCGGAAACGCTGACACACCGGGCCTGGTTCCCGCCGCGCCATCGACGAGCGACCCCACGCTGCCCTTCGCCGGGGCCGGATTGCTGACAGGCATCTTGATCGACCTGACCGTCGCCGCGAATCTATCTGCACTAAGCGCGGTGGATGCGGTTACACCGCACGCACTGGCGAATACACCCGCTGTCATCTGGACCGGGATCAGTGGGAGTGGTTCATCGGGCTGGGAAGTCGAGTTTTACGACGAATCTGCCGATACGATAGTCACTTATCGCGTGGCGACAAATGGCGAAGTCCGGCGGCAGATTCGCGCCGCCTTTGGTCTGATGCCGGGTTTCCCGTTGGACCGCACACAAATCACCGTCGATAGCGACCGGGCGCTTGAACTCGCCGCCGCAGATGGTCCCCTTCCCGAAGGCGATATCACCCTCGCGTTACGCTCTGCTGGCGACGATCCAGCATGGACGATTTCCGGCGCAAACATGGTCGCCCTTGTCCCGGCAACTGGCGGATAGCATTCCACATTGGCTCCGTCCGATATTCAGCACACCTCCGTAGTTCCACGTACAATCAAGGTCGCCTTGTCCAATTAAGAATGAGAGATACTCTTGATGCAATTCAACCCGACTCAAATTGAACGTATTCTGCGCGAAGAATCGCCCGCGCAGCCCTTCCCTCCTGCGGAGAACCGCGAACTATGGAGCGCAATTCGTGACGCGGCAGGCGCAGATCGTACAGCAGAAATCATCGCCCGCGCCGAAGCCGCCATCGCCGACGACATCCCCCGCTTGCGGGCATCGCACTTTCTGGAAGCGAAACGTAGTGGCGAACGTCACAGCTATGAGGAACTCTCCAAGAAGCGGCGCACCATGCTAACCGATCTCGCGCTGGCGGAATGCCTCGAACATGAGGGCCGCTTCCTTGATCCGCTGCTGGATATCGCGTGGGCTATCTGCGAGGAAAGTACCTGGGTATATCCGGCGCATATCTTCGACCTGCCCAACCCGGAAAACCCCGTCATCGACCTGTTCAGCACTATGACCGGCTTCCAACTGGCAGAGATGCTATCCGTACTCGGTGACGAACTCGACCCGGCACTGACCGTTCGCATCAAATACGAGATGAATCGCCGCCTGTTCGAGCCGTATCTGACGCGCCATGACCACTGGTGGCTGTTCCCCACTGATGAACGCAAACTCAACAATTGGACCGCCGTCTGCAATGCCGGTGTGATCGGCGCGGCGATCTATCTTGAAGAAGACACCGCCCGTCTGGCGGAGATTATCGCCCGTTCGCTGCCGTCAATGGAAGAGTACATGAAAACCTTCGACCGTGATGGCGGTTCCACCGAAGGGCCGGGGTACTGGGGTTACGGCTTCGGCAATTATGTGCTGTGGGCGCACATGGTCGAACACCGGACCAATCGCCGCATCAATCTGCTGGATACCGAACTCGTCGGCAAAGTGTCACACTTCCCGCTGAAGACATGGCTGAGTGGGCGGCAATATGTCAACTTCTCCGATGCCGACCCCGAGGCCAGTTTCCCGGTGTCGCTGCTGGCATTGCTGGCAGAACGTCTCGACATTCCCGATTTGCGGCGGCTTGGCGTGCTGGATTTAGAGCATCACAATCGTTTCCGTCAGAGCGAAATCACATGGGCACTGCGCAATCTGGCATGGGGGCTGGACCCCGACGAAACATCATTCGTCCCCAATCGCCATGATTGGTACAGCGAAATGCAGTGGATGATCTCGCGCTACGAACCCGAAAACCCGGATGGGCTGGTCGTCGCGGTCAAAGGCGGTCACAACGACGAGATGCATAACCAGAACGACGTGGGAGCGATCATCGTGCATGTGGATGGCGAGTCGGTCATCGCGGATAGTGGGCGCGGGCGCTATACCCGGCAGTACTTTCACCCAGACCTTCGCTACACCTTCTTCGTCAACCAGTCTTTCGCACATTCGACCCCGGTTCCGAATAGTCAGCAGCAAGGGGTCGGCGAGCATTATGCCGCTAAAGTCCTCGAACACTTCCACACCGAAGCGCGGGATATGCTCGTCCTGGACCTCAAAGCTGCCTATCCCCCGGAAGCGGACGTAGACGCGCTGCGCCGTTT
>DAOTXA010000438.1:0-11300 GCA_034435595.1 Anaerolineae bacterium
TTCAAGAATCCGAAACATCCTTATACACGCGGCCTGTTGCGCAGCATCCCGAAATTTGGCGAGTCTGATGGTGGCAAATTAGCCACAATCAAGGGCACAGTGCCCATACCTCTGGACCCGCCGAACGCCTGCCCATTTGCCAATCGCTGTGAAGAATACATCGCTGGACCGTGCGATGCGCGAATGCCACCGCCTGTTTCCGTGGAGCCAGGTCATACCGTAAATTGCGTCTTGTATGAGTAAGGTTGTCCTAATGTCGCTATATTTGAAAAATGAGTGGGAACGCACTCATCCTGATCTACAGGTATATATCCCTGAAAATATCGCAGGTCCAGATGCCTCAAACCAGCACTTCAACGTCGTTAAATCGCCATCCGGTGCATTTCTAGGCTTCTGGACACAATCCACCTTTGAGAACGCCAACGATCAACGCGTCGTATGCAGCCGTTCTACCGATAGAGGCCAAACATGGTCTGTACCGCAGACTATTGACGGGCCACAACCAGATGATGCGCCGGGAACGGGGCTGGCTAGCTGGGAGTTTCCCATCATCGCACCGGGTGTACTATCTGACGGTGGGCACCGCGTGTATTGCTTTTACAATAAAAATGTAGGCTACGATGATGCACGCCCGGATACAACTGGTGTGCTGCGCTGCCGTTATTCAGACGATGATGGCATCACATGGTCGGATTCAACATTTGATTATCCCATCGCACCCAACGCGATCAGCCACCCGGACCCCGCTGTACCGCCGAGCTGGGTCGTCTACCAGAATGTATTTGTTACGCCCGAAAATCATGTGTTGACGCCGTTCACACGTTGGGCCAGCAATACCTATGATGCGGCTGTCAAGCTGAATTTGAATCTACTGGAGCATTGGTCAGAGATTTGCTTCCTGAGGTTTGAGAACATCCTTACCGAAGCAGACCCCAATAAGCTGGTCGTGACGACGTGGCCCGATGCCCCCCACGGCTTGCAAGTCGAAAGCCCATACCGGCCCGGTGTCAGCGTCGCGCAGGAAGCCACCGTACAAGCGCTTTCGGGTGGAAGGCTGATATGTGTGTTCCGCAGTCTGCGCGGTATGAACTACTTTACGCTGTCACATGATGATGGTCGCACATGGGATACACCACGGGTTTTGCGCTATGAACCGGGCGGCAATCCCATCTTGAATCCAATCGTACCCAGCCCCTTGTATCGACTGCATGATGGGCGCTACCTGCTGCTATTTTACAATAACGATGGCACAGCAAACGGTGGCAAATCACCGGTAGACTCCAAGCATAATCGTTACCCCGTATGGGTAACGATTGGTCGCGAGATACCTGGTGAAGAAGACCATCCACTGCGCTTTGGACCACCCAAAATTCTCGCCAGTAGTAATGGCGTCATGTTGCCTTATACCTGTGGTACGCAGGTAGCAACCTACCCCAGCTTTGTGGATGACGGCGAATCCCGAATTTTATTCTATCCTGACCGCAAACACTACTTATTGGGTAAATACCTAACGGATGAATGGCTGCGTGATTGCGACCCAGACTACAACCCGGTGCGTCTGCGACCGCCAAAACACATAGATGAGATTGAGGTATAGTGCCGATGGACGACACGAAACTCCTCGAAATCAGGGGCTTGAGCAAATTCTTCCCAATTGAAGCAGGCTTGTTGCGGAACGTCGTCGGACATGTGCGTGCTGTGGATAGTGTCAGTTTGAGCATTGAACGCGGTAAAACGTTGGGTCTGGTTGGTGAATCGGGGTCTGGTAAGACGACATTGGGACGCTGCGTGTTGCGTGCCATCGAACCTACAGAAGGTGAGATCATCTTCCGGCAAAACGGTAAAGCCGTCGATCTTGCGAAGCTGTCACGCCGCGAGATGCGCCCATACCGCAAATACATGCAGATGATTTTTCAGGACCCGTATTCCAGCCTGGACCCGCGCAAAACCGTCTACGATATTGTCAGCGAACCGCTGCGCATCAACAGGGTTGCCAGTGGCAAAGACCTGGAAAAAATGGTTCGCAACGCGCTGGAACATGTTGGGCTGGGTGTGCGCTATATGAAGCGTTATCCGCACGCCTTCAGCGGTGGTCAGCGCCAGCGCATCGGCATTGCCCGCGCCTTGAGCATTAACCCGGAACTGGTCGTTTGCGATGAAGCCGTCTCTGCGTTGGATGTCTCTGTACAGGCGCAGATTCTAAATTTGCTGAAGGATTTACAGCAGGAACTCAACCTGACATATCTATTTATCGCCCATGATTTGAGCGTTGTCGAACACGTCTCTGATGATGTGGCTGTGATGTACGTGGGTAAGTTGGTCGAACAGGCCCCCACTCAAGAACTTTTCGCTGCGCCAAAGCACCCCTATACAGAGGCGCTGCTCTCAGCTATCCCGCGCCCGGACCCGGATCACCTGCTACCAGAAGAGGATGTGGTCGAAGGCGAATTACCTGATCCAGCCAATCCCCCGCGTGGTTGTTACTTTCATCCGCGCTGCAAATACGCACAACAAATTTGCCGCGAAGAAGAACCGCCATTGGTGCGTGTGGGCGAAAATCGCAAGGCTGCGTGTCATTTTACTGATGAGCTTGATTTACAGGGTATCGACGCTTAGGAGAAATCATGCAAGACAATCGACTGGTCAACCAGGGGTGGGAAATCCCTACGGAACGTTACAGCGACCAACCTTATATCGTTAAAGCCGATGATGGATCATGGGTGTGTTGCATGACCACCGGGCAGGCACACGAAGGACAATCCGGTCAGCATGTGGTTACGACGCGCAGCACTGACCAGGGCCGTACATGGGCTGAACTGGTGGATGTGGAACCCGCAGATGGACCGGAAGCCTCATATGCCGTAATCCTCAAGGCGGATAGTGGACGGATTTACACATTTTACAATCACAACAGTGACGATGTGCGTTGGGTCATCGCTGCTGATCCACCTTACCCGGAGGGCAAGTGTTACCGCGTCGACTCGATGGGCTATTTCGTCTTTAAATACAGCGATGATCATGGTCAATCCTGGTCAGAAAAACGCCATTACATTCCCATTCGTGAAATGCAAATCGACCGCGAAAACCCATATCAGGGCAAAATTCGCTATTTTTGGAATGTTGGACGCGCCTTCAGTTACAATGGCGTAGCGTATGTATCGGTACACAAAGTAGGCGGATTAGGTCACGGCTTTTTCTCTCGATCTGAGGGCGTGCTACTAAAAAGCGACAACCTGATGACTGAATCCGACCCGGACAAAATCAACTGGGAGACGCTGCCCGACGGCGATCACGGTCTGCGAGCACCAACTGGTGGCGGTCCCATTTCAGAAGAACAGAGCTATTCGTATCTGAGCGATGGTTCGTTCTACAGCGTGTATCGCACAATCGACGGTCATCCGGCATATGCTTATAGCCGTGACCGGGGTCATACGTGGACAGAGCCGCAGTACAAACGCTATGCCAACGGGCGACTCGTCAAACACCCACGCGCCGCTAACTTCGCATGGCGCTGTGAGAACGGTAACTTTTTGTACTGGTATCACAATCATGGCGGGACGTGGTACGAAGACCGCAATCCGGTCTGGTTGCTGGGCGGCGTGGAAGTCGACACACCCGAAGGTCGTGTGATCCAGTGGTCGCAGCCGGAAATCGTACTATACGACGATGATACCTTCATCCGCATGAGCTACCCTGAACTGGTGGAAGATGGTGGCGAATACTATCTGGTAGAGACGCAGAAGGATAAAGCTCGTGTACACCTGGTAGATAAGACACTGATCGAAGGGCTGTGGGGTCAGTTCGATACACCGGGCAGCGTCACAAAAACGGGGTGCATCCTGGAGTTAACACAGCACGCCCCAACTGCCCAGATGCCGCCACTGCCAGAATTCAACACCCGCGATCGTTCGCTGCCAGACTTTGGCACACGCGATGAGCGTGCCGGTTTCACCGTTGAAACCTGGTTGCAACTCGAAACGCTGGATGCAGGGCAAATCTTGCTGGATAACCGCGCCGACAATGGCCAGGGCTGGTGCCTGCAAACGACAGCACACGGTACGGTCGAAATTTTGCTGAATGATGGTCGCACCGAAAACCGGTGGGATAGCGACCGGGACATGCTGCAAGCCGGTAAACGGCATCATCTGGCAGTGATTGTAGACGGTGGCCCCAAGCTGATTACCTTCATCGTGGATGGCGTCGTTTGCGATGGGGGCGAATATCGCCAGTTTGGATGGGGTCGATTTAATCCACATCTGCGACATGTAAACAGTACCAGCAATAACCCTGTGACTGCGCCGGGAAGCCAGGGCGGAGAGGAAATCGCAGGTGGCAGCGCCGCCGCCGATATGCAAACGCTGCGCATCGACCCGGCAATCCAACAATTGCGCATTTATAATCGCTATCTTCGCACGTCAGAGGTGATCGGGAATTATAAGGCGGGGATGTAGCAATGACGCGCCCCCCCAATATCTTGCTTGTTATGACGGATCAGCATAGCCCGCACATCGCGGGCTACGCCGGAAATCCGTACATTGACACACATGCGCTGGATAAATTGGCCCAGCAAGGTGCAGTATTTGATGCGGCATACTGTCAATCACCATTGTGTGTACCAAGTCGGATGTCGCTATGGTCGGGCAAGTATCCGCACAACATTGATGCCTGGGATAATCAGTCTGCCCTGCCGACTGGTAGTATTACTCTTCCCGGTTGGTTGGCACAGCATGGTTACACTACCGCCGCAGTGGGTAAGATGCACTTTCGTGGGCAAGAACAAATGCATGGCTTTCAACATCGCCCCTATGGTGACCTTGTCGAGAGCAACATACTGTGTCATCAACCCGACCCACCAGAAACAGCCGATGGAAGCGCCCAAAACCATGCGATAGGACGCTTTCCATTTGCAGGCTCCTCTCACATCCCCGAAGCATTACACAATGACCGGATCGTCACTGGTGAGAGTCTGTCATGGCTGAGGGAATTTATAGATGAACAACCTGATACACCCTGGTTCTTTTGTGCATCTTACTATCGCCCCCACTTCCCGCTGACTGCACCGGGGCGCTATGTTCGCAAATATCAGGAAATGGATATTCCGTATCCAGATCGACCAACAAATTACCCGCATCCGCACGATCAATTCATCGTAGATGACTTTGGCCTGACCCGCTTTTCTCAGCCTGAGTGTGATCTGGCACTGGCTTCATATTATGCTGCGCTGGATTATGTCGATGATCTCATCGGTGAACTGCTGAATGGCGTGAATCTGGAAAACACCTACGTCATCTACACATCCGATCATGGTGATCTCGCAGGCGAACATGGCCTATGGTGGAAGCGCAGTTACTATGAAGCCTCGGCACGTGTGCCCCTGCTGATTAGCGGTCCTGACATCGAAGTGGCACGACAAATTGACACACCTGTTGAACTGGTTGACCTGCTTCCGACAATCTGTGACTTCGCCGCAATTCCAACCCCACCAGAACGCGATGGCGAGAGTTTGATGCCGCTGTTAAAAGGCACACCTCAACAGCGACAGAAGAAAACTGCTCGTTCAGAATTATTGGGCGGCAACCGTAAGACTCGCTTCCGCATGGTGCGTGATACCCGCTGGAAGTATGTTGATTTTCCTGATGCCTCACCAAGACTATTTGATATGGTCAATGATCCAGATGAATTACAAGACTTATTCGATTCAATGCCAGAAGATGCGCCTGTATCCGAATTGCAGAAGACCTTGAATCTTGATGGTACATGGAAGGCATACGAAGCAGCACAAGCAATACGCCCCACTTATCAACAAATTGGGAACTCTTCTGCGCAGTTTCACCTGCACAACGGGCGCATTATCGAAGCGGATGATCACCTATACGATGGTAGTTCCCTGACAAATACAGCCAAGGAGTAATCATATGGAACTCAGTCGTTCTGTTATTCAACAAAGTATTCGAGACGCAATGGATACGCTTGATCGTTTTGATATTCGCCTGCCGCCATTTGCCTTCTGGACGGTAGACGACTGGGCGACGAAAACGACCTCAGTAAATGAAATCCGCGAGTGTCGGCTGGGCTGGGACGTGACCGATTTTGGTAGTAAGGACTACCACAACATCGGGCGCACGCTGTTTACCTTGCGCAATGGCAGTCTCCATGCCGAAGGCTACCCCAAGTCCTACGCTCACAAATACCTCTATAACCCGGAAGGACAACGTGCCCCGGCTCACTTTCATCGCAGTAAGATGGAAGACATCCAAAATTTGGCCGGTGGCAATGTACTGGTACAACTCACACCAACCAATCCCGACAACACGCCAGACGAACGATCACTCGTGGTCAAGGTAGACGGTGAAGCGGTGGAACTGGAAGCAGGTGGAATTGTGCGTCTGGAACCGGGCATGAGTGTATGCATTCCGCCGCGTACCATTCATCAATTCTGGGCAGAAGAGGGCCAGGGGGTGACGATCAGCGCCGAAATATCCAGCGTGTGCGATGATTTGGACGATAATTATTTCCTGGACCCGGCCCAACGCTTCCCCGAAATCATCGAAGATGAACCACAAATATATTATCTATGTGGCGAGTATCCTGAGGCATGATGCGTAGTCAGCCGAATTTACTCTTTCTTCTATCAGACGAACACCGCCGTGACTGCATGGGGTTTGTCGAAAACGGCGATGCGGTTCATACACCGCATTTTGATGCTTTTGCTAAACAATCTGCCGTGTTCAATAATGCAATTGTTGAAATCCCGGTGTGTAGTCCGTCGCGTGCCACGCTAATTACAGGTAAATACGGCATGAATCATGGGCAGCATCGTCTTGGTCAACCCATGCTAAAAGGCGCTGACAAGCATACAATTTTCACTGCGCTCCGGGATGCAGGGTATCACATAGGGTACGTTGGCAAGTGGCACATCACCACACACCTGCACTTGGAATGGCGTCGGGAAAAGTTAGATCAGGACCCCGAATACTTCAGTCGCCTGCATGAAGGCCCTTATGGAATCAAGTACACGTTGAATAAATATGTGCCACCTCAAGGGCAGCCCCCCGCAGATTACTGGATCAGTGGCAACAATGGCAGCAACCTGTGGCAGCAGGTGTTGTTCCAGAACGACCCTGACCATCCAGAAATCACACATGAATGGGAAGTAGACAGTCATACACGCAAAGCCATTGAATATCTTACACAGCACCGTGACCCGACAAAACCATTTGCCTGCTTCGTCTCGATCAACGTTCCTCATCCTGGTCTTGAACACGACGCAGATGGAAACGTAGTTCGCCCAAATGTCAATGTTGCCCCCAGCAAATGGGAAAAACCCTATCGACATTTGAAAGACACAGGCCGCTTAAATTTCATCGGTGATGAAGCCACTTTTGTCGATGGCTACTACGGTGCGGTTAGTTCGTTGGATAACTGCTTCGGTCAGTTGATCCAGACGCTTAAAGACATCGGCGAATATGACAATACCGTCATCGTCTATGCATCCGACCACGGCGATCTGGTTGGCTCGCATGGACATCATGCCAAATCAGTCTGGTATGAAGAGTCAATCGGTATTCCACTGATGATCGGTTGGCCCGGTAGGGTTCAAGCCAGCTCTCAAGATATGTTGTTCTCAAACGTCCATCTGATGCCGACGCTACTTGGTTTGATGCAATTGAAGGTTCCCGATAGCGTGGACGGGACCGATTTTTCGTCACTACTATTTGGGCAAACGGTCGATGAACCAGTAGAGGAACCTATTGCCATGCTGCCGACCGTCAACCGGGTCAGTGATGCCGATTACAGCAACATCGAAATCATCCCACTGGCTCCGAACACATCACCCTCTTGGTGGGGAGAATGGCGTGGTCTGCGCACAACACAATACACCTATGCGATTCAATTTCACGAAGGCGAAGTTCGCAGACATCTATACGACAATCATGCAGACCCTTACCAGATGAATCGCATCCATAACAAATCTTTATTTGCCGAATTTGACAAGCGTGTACAGCGCTGGCTGCACCCTGAAGACCCGTTCCCAAATTGGGTAGGCTGGAGATAGTTACATGCAAATTACAGATGTGAAAACCTTCTTTGTCGAGGGCATCAAATATAACTGGACCCTGATCAAAGTTGAGACTGACGCAGGCATTCATGGCTGGGGCGAAGCAACAAACTGGCCCGGTTCACCACTCATTGAGGCTGCCTGTCAACATATAGGCCAGTGTGTTATCGGTCTGGATGCACGTCGGATTGACTTCATATGGACAAAACTCTACCGTGACATGCATTGGTTAGGGCAGGCGGGGCCATTGCTTTCAGCAATCAGCGCCATTGATATTGCCCTCTGGGATATCAAGGGGAAAGCACTTGGTGTACCTGTCTATGAACTTCTGGGTGGTGCCTATCGCAAGCGCATACAACTATATGCCAACTATTGGTTCATTGACGGCGACCACACCGCCGAAGATTACGCTCAGCAGGCACGCGAGGTGGTTGCACAGGGCTTTTCGGCGCTTAAGTTTGACCCATTCGCCCACGTAAATTACAGCTATGGTAATGACCTGAGCGACAACAACAGCCTTAGCGAAGATCAGAAACGATTGGCGCTAGACCTGGTGCAGGCGGTAGCCGCCGCCACCGGGCCTGATGTAGACATCGCCATCGAAACGCACGCCTTCTTGAACGGTCCGACAGCAGTTGAAATGGCACATCGCCTGGCAGAACTGAACTTCTCCTGCATGTGGTACGAAGAACCGGCTCTGCCCGAATATCCCGAAGTTATTGCCGATATTCGCCGACAGATTCCGCTACCGGTGTGCGTTGGCGAACGGCTGCACACGCGCTACATGGCCAAACGCCTCCTAGATTTGCAGGCGGCGGATATTTTGATGCCGGACATCACGCGCTGTGGTGGCATTAGCGAAATGCGAAAGATCGCAACATTGGCAGAAGCCTATAACGTACCCATCGCACCGCACAATCCCAACGGTCCTTTATCAACTATTGCATCAGCACACACAATGGCAAGCGTGCCGAACTTTTTTCGGCAGGAATTTATGCTGAAGGATGTCGGCTGGCGTGATGGTTGCCTCTCGCATCCGCTGCCCATTGAGGATGGCTATTTTGTCCTGCCCGACCGACCGGGGTTGGGCTTTGATGTTGACGAAAATGTGCTGTTGGCGCATCCCGGTCATCGGGTACCGCCCCCAGGTCGCAAATTCTATGTGTAAAAGCACGCAAACAATGAGGAGTATCTATGGATCCGTTATGGTCGTCAGATGAAGACCTGTTCGCCATTGCCCAGCGTGAATTGTATACGGCGGTGGTGGGCGACATTATGGATAAACTCGGCTTCTACCGTCAATTTCTCAGGCCGCAAATTCGTCCACTGGATCGAGGGATGGTCGTGATAGGTCGTGCCATGACCGTTCTGGAGGCCGATGTCTTTGCAGACCAACCTCCGGGCAGCCATAACCCGGTGCTATCGCAACCCTTCGGTTTGATGCTTGAGGCGTTGGATGATCTCAAACCCAACGAGGTATACGTATGTGCAGGTGCTTCGCCCACGTATGCGCTATGGGGCGAGCTAATGAGTACACGTGCCTTAAAACTCGGCGCGGTGGGTGCGATCGTAGACGGCTATGTGCGCGATACGAACGGCATTCTGGCGCTGGGCTTCCCCACTTTTGGCTACGGTTCATTCGCGCAAGATCAGGCCCCACGCGGCAAAGTCATTGATTATCGGGTTCCGGTTGAAATCGGTGGCATACGTGTTGAGCCGGGTGACATCGTATTCGGCGATGTAGATGGCGTATGTGTAGTGCCGCAGGTGGCAGAATCCGATGTGTTCGCCGGGGCAATCGAAAAGGCCCGCGGCGAAAAGCAAGTACAAAAAGCCATTGCAAATGGCATGAGTGCTACTGAAGCCTTTAAGACCTACGGAATAATGTGATGATCAAAATTCTGATTACAAACACAGTCCCAGATGCCGTATTGGAGCCGCTCAATGGCCTCGCAGAAGTAATCCAGGGGCCTGCTGGCGGCCCGTTGATGACACGTGAACAGGTATTCGATTTGCTTCCCGACCTTGATGGCATCATCAATCAGGCTGAACTCACAGTCGATGCCGAACTATTGGAACACGGTCAAAAATTGAAGATCATCTCTAATGTGGCGATCGGTACCGACAACCTGGATCTAGCATTAATGGCAAGGTACGGCGTATGGGCTACCAACGTGCCGGATTCTTTTGTCGACTCTACCGCAGATTGTACGCTCGGCCTCATGTTGAGTCTGCTACGCCGCCTGAATGCCGCTGACCACTATGTGCGTTCTGGTCAGTGGCCCCACGATGGCTTTCAGCCCGGTGTGTGGGATGGCATACTATTATCGGGCAAAACTCTAGGCATCGTGGGGTATGGACGTATCGGTCAGGCGGTCGCTGTGCGGGCGCGGGCTTTTGGGATGCACGTTATCTTTACCGATGTATCCCACACAGTCGAACCTGGCTACCGGTCATTGGATGAACTGCTGGCAGAAGCCGACATTGTGACACTGCACACGCCCCTGAATGATGCAACACACCACCTGATTAATGAGCAGCGACTGGCCCGCATGAAAACGGGCGCTTACCTCATCAATATGGCGCGAGGCCCGGTTGTACATGAAGGCGCACTTGTGGCTGCACTCGAAAACAGCCATCTGGCTGGTGCAGCGTTGGATGTCTTTGAATTTGAGCCGTCAGTCCATCAAACGCTGCTGGCAAGAAATAATGTTTGCTTATCGCCGCATATTGGCGGCGGCACACAAGAAAGCCGCCACGCCGCACGGTATCTATGCGCACAGAATGTCGCCGCAGTGCTACGCGGCGAACGCCCCCTTACACCGGTCAACGAGCCGATCTGGAAGGAACAGTTATGACGCCGAATATCATTCTGGTTATGACCGATCACTTCCGACCCGACGCTCTGGGCCACAGCACACCCAACCTGATGCGTCTCGCCAACAACGGCACTCGCTTTGACAATGCCTACGCTGGTTCCCCACTGTGTCAGCCCTCACGCGTGGCTATGGCTACCGGTCTTTATCCCTCGCAAAATGGCATTTGCGGCAATATGTCCGAACCCATCAGTGATGATCTTCGTGACGACACCTTTATGAACCACCTGCAAAAGGCTGGTTACTATACGGCACTGGTGGGCAAACATCACTTCATTGATGCCTACGGGCTGAACATAGACGTTGTAGAAGAACAGGACGAAGCCATTGCACGTTATGGCTTTGACACTGTATGGCAGGTGCTT
>DAOTXA010000439.1:0-8163 GCA_034435595.1 Anaerolineae bacterium
GGGGATCAGCGTGCTTTCGTCTTTAGTGCCGCCGCTATCATCTTTGCTGCCGCCACCCGTTGATCCATCACCGGCATCCGCGGGTTGTTCGCCACCAATCGCCACATGAAAAGCGACGATGTAATCCCCAAATGTACTTTGCTGATAGCTGGTCATGCGAAAATTGTAGAACCAATCTTGCGAGAAGTCGAGTTCAGCAGCCCCGATTGTGGTCAATTCCATCATCGCATTGCGATTGCTGGGCGGTGTCTCACGACCGAGTGTGCGCGAAACCACCGAACCCGACAGATCGGTAGACACGCCTTCACACAGGTTTTCGTTGCCTGCATCGTCACAGGACTGGAAGACCTCACCATCTACCATCAGATTCAGCAGCGGATCAAGTACATCATTTGTCGTCATCATGTAAACCGTACTATTGACCCGACCCTGGGTCATGTTCTCGGTTAGACGCAGCACGAACGGATCGCCCTCGCCATCTGCCGAGGTAACCGACATGCCTTCAAGAATCAGCAGGAACTCACCACCCTGCCCGTTGAATCCACCCACGATCACAGAAATATCTTCGAAGCCGCTGTAGCTATGCGCGAACGGGATTTGCACATTGCGCGTTGACGGTGAAATCTGGCCTGTTGACGGCAAATTCGCGGCATATTCGGCAGCGTTTTGGCTATCATCAACGCAATCGCGGACCGTACCGCGATCCACGACCGCAATTACCGGGTCAAACCCATCAATGCCCAATGCCGTCGCCGTATATGTGAAACCGGGGCGCATGTTGACGATTACCTCTACGCCATTCGTAATCTCACGACCGTTCGGGCAGGTTACAGAAATGCCACTATCCGACTGTGCAGAGACTGTCGCTATGGTCGGAATGAGTAAAAGAGCCAACAGAACCAACAACACTGTACTTCGCCGGAACATATGTTCCCCCCAATCATATTCTAAGTTTGTGATAACTTGTGATGATGCTGAACGTTCCCGTCTTTTGTATACACCCATGTGGCAAAGTGCGCCAATCAAAACGGACGCTCCTTGATAGGAACGTCCGTCATCACATCTGGGGATTTACATAGGACTCAGCTAGATTCCGCCGGGACGTTTTCCGCCGGATTCGCCGGGACAAATGGACTACCGAAGAAGCGCTCGAACATATGATTACGCCAGATCATCCACTGTACGCCGCCCCAGGCCAGCGATGTAGCACCGACGATGATGAAATCAACCAGCGGCATCGCCGATAGCTCCCAGAATTCGCGAAATGGCTCGACAGCAAACATGGCGAAGTAGGTGATAAGCATCAGCACCGCAACAATCGTTGGGCGTAGGTCGCCACTAAACTCGTCGCCAACCGCCAGTGAGTGCACAGGCGGTTCGACGAACAGAATCAGCAGTAAACCGATAAACACCAGCACAGTAGTTAGCGCTGTCCGCGCCAGATTCAACGCTTCGGCGGCGGCCTCCGTCCCCTCAACCGGTAGATAGTGAATATCCAGATAACCGAAGTAGACGAGCAACGCTGTAAACGCAATCGTGATCGCTGCCGGGAAGATAAAGCGAATCGTAGTGCGCACGATCTGCTTGTTTGGCACGCCGGTACGCGCCCAAGCCGCCAACCCAAATGTGGGGAAGCCAACCGTCAGCAAGGTCAGCAGCGAGGCATGTTTGGGGATGAACGGAAACAATTCCACACCGATGACGACCGCCACACCCAGAATCACAATCGCGGCATAGAAGGCCCGCGTCAAAAACAGACGGATAATATCGCCCATGCCATTGAGAATGCGCTGCCCTTCCATAAATGCCGCTGGCAGCGCCGCAAACGAATCGTTGAGTAAGACGATATCGGCGACGCCGCGTGTCGCCGCGCTGCCGCTTTGCATCGAAATGCCGATTTGCGCCTTCTTCAACGATAGCACATCGTTGACTCCGTCGCCGATCATGGCGGTGTAGTAGCCGCGCTTCTTAAGGCTATCGACGAGACGTTCCTTCTGATCTGGCGTGATGCGCCCGAAAACGGTCATTTCTTCAGCAGTAGACGCGATTTGTTCGTCGTCCATCTCCGCCAGGTCTGTCCCGCTAACGGCGCGGATATCCCCCGGCAAACCGGCCTGTTTTGCCAGCGCTGCGACGGTATCCGGGTTATCGCCAGAGATAATCTTGAGGCGGATGCCCGCGTTTAAGAAACCTTCCAGCGTCTCCCGCGCTTCCGGGCGCAACTCATCACTAAAGCTGACGATACCCAGCGGCTTAAGATCATCTGGCAACACTGCATTCTCGTCCGCGTCGTAGAGCTTCGCTACTGCCGGACTATACGCGACCGCCAGCACACGCAGACCGCGCTCCGCCCATTCTGTGAGACATTCTTGCTCCTCATCCGAAAGTGGTTCTGCCATCAACGGGCCTACGAATTCCGGCGCACCCATGACCAGAACGCCGCGCAACTCATCACAATCAAAGGCCTGGGCACTCCACTTACGCGCAGATGAGAACGGTACTTCATCAAATTGTGTGAGAATCCCACCTTCGCAATCCTCGGTTAATGCATCACTGGTACGATTCCCGGCGCGTGTGCTGCGCGAATAGGTGCCCAGCATTGTCTTGAACGCCTCGTTATCACCGTTCGTAGCACGCACGGCATTGAGCTTGATGCGGTTGGCGGTCAATGTGCCCGTTTTATCGAGACACAGCACATTGACATTGCTCATCGATTCAACCGCGTTCGACTGCTGGATTAACGCCCCACGACCACTCATGCGAACCGCGCCCATCGCATAGGCGGTTGTCGTCATCAAGATCAATCCAGCCGGGACCAATCCCGCAATCACGGCGGCGGCCTGCACACTCTCAGCGACCGTCAGATTACGCACGATAAACGCCATCAAAAACAGCACGCCAATAATCGTTGCCGTCATCAGCAACACGCGCACCACAAAGTTAATGTCAAGTTGCAGCGGCGTGCGCACCACAGTGAACTGCCGCGCACTGGCCGTCAGACGGTTGGCGAAGCTATCGACACCCACCTTCTGTGCGATATAGGTCGCGCTGCCGTTGACGACGATACTACCGGACATGACCTCGCTTCCGGCACGCTTGGCGATCAAGTCAGATTCCCCCGTGAGCAATGACTCGTCGAGGTCCATTTTGCTGTCGCCGACGACCTCGCCATCCACAACGATTTGATCGCCCGCCTGTGCGACGATCAAATCGCCGAGTACAATCTCGGATGGATCAACCACTTTTTCTTGCCCATCACGGATGACCGTCGCCTTCGGACGTGTCAACAGCGCAATGCGGTCGAGTTTGGCTTTTGCGCGGAATTCCTGCACCACACTGACGACGACATTCATCAAGATGACACCAACGCTGACGATGGCATCGCCCCATAAGCCAAGCAAGATCATCACGAAGCCGATGAAGAACAACGCCATATTGATAAATGTAAACACGTTCTGTTGCAAGATTTGCCCGTAAGTGCGGCTCGTCTGAATTTTGGCGTTGTTGCCCTCACCACGCTCGCGGCGAGCGACAGCTTCGGCCTCACTGAGTCCGCGCAGCGACGCCTCCCCGACGGCGGGAAGGTCCTTTTCTGGCGTGGAATTTAACGAAAGTGTTTGCGACACTGGTACACCCCTGTCTGGCGCAATCATCGCATCATGTACATATGGTATACGTACACACAACGACACAGTTTTACTGAAATGCCGCTAATGATTGGTTTGTGCAATCGTGCGTTGGGAAACGGCAACTACTAGTTCAAACACGCAACCCATGCCGGGGTTATGCAAATCTATGGCGATTTATGCGACTTTTAACAATCATCATCCGAGAGATGGCAATGAAGAGGTAGTTATACAGAGATGGTTTCGTAGAATGACACCGCGTGGTCGCCCAACGATAGCACTCACGGGCGCTCACTACTCACCCATAGTCTGAAAACTACCCGGTTGTTTTCATCCCCGCCGCGATGCCGCTGACAGTCGCCAATACTTCACGCAAAACAGCCTTATGTTCGACGCTACCCGGCTCAAGCTGGCGCAATTCACGCAGCAGCTCGACCTGCACGAAATTGACCGGATCGACATACGGATTGCGCCCGTCAATCGAGCGCTTAATCACCGGGATGCGGTCCAAAAGCGTATCATGCCCGGTAATCGCGCAGATCATACGCTCTGCAAGAGCATGTTCACCCTCAATGCGATCAAAGATGGTGACACGCAAATTTTCATCATCGATCAGCGCCGCATAAAGCGCGGCAATGCCCATATCCGCTTTTGCGACATCCAATTCTACATTCTCGATCAACGCACGGAAGAAAGGCCAATCCGCGTACATCTGTTGCAACACCGCGAGATTATCTGGCGCAGCATCCTTGAACAATTCCAGCGCGTGACCGACGCCATACCAGCTAGGGATGATAGCGCGACTTTGCATCCAAGAGAACACCCACGGAATCGCACGGATCGCCTCAAATCCGCCCTTTTTGCGCTTGACAGGACGCGACCCGATATTCATATTGGCAAGTTCATTAATCGGCGTCGCCAACTGCCAGTATCTCAGAAAGCCATCGGTTTCATAAACGAAGTTGCGGTATTCAAGGCGGCTTTTCTCTTCAAGATAGTCCATCGCCGCCGACCATTCCGGCGCAACCGGCACACGCACTGGCGCTCCGACAACCATCAACGCAGCATTGAGCACCTGCCCCAGATGCCGCCACGCGATCTGTCGATTGGAGTACCGGTAACCGATCACCTCGCCCTGTTCGGTGATCTTGATTTCGCCGGTCATCGAATCCGGCGGTTGGGCTTGAATGGCGCGATTCGTCGGTCCTCCACCGCGACCGATGCTGCCGCCACGACCGTGAAACAGTTCCAACGCAACACCACGCGCCGTACAGACCTTCGCCAGTTTCTCCTGCGCCGTGTACAGGCTCCAGTTGGACGAGATATAGCCGCCGTCTTTGTTGCTATCACTGTAGCCGATCATGATCTGCTGGCGCATTCGACCGTCATGCGTCTGGCGCTTTTCCAGATGCGTGCGATATTCCACATTGTTGAACAGTGTTTCCATGACCTGCGGCGCACGATTGAGGTCATCGACTGTCTCGAACAGGGGCACGATGTCAATATCATCGGCGACGCCTACTTCACTGGCGAACAGCAGCATCGCAAGGACATCGCTGGCTTCCTGACTCATGCTGGCAATATACGTATCGATGACCTCAGGACCATAGCGCGTATGCGCCTCACCGATCATGCGCCAGGTGTTGATGATACGATTTGTCGCCTCGGAAAAACTTGGTTCTACCGGGACGAGGGGACGATGACTGGCAATCTCGCGGGTCAGAATCGCCTGTTTATCCCGTTCCGAAAGCGCCTCATAATCGTAGACAATGCCATACTGGGCGAATATTTCGCTCAGCGCGGCGCGATGAAGGCGCGTGTCCTCACGAATATCCAGCGGCAGCAAGTGCAACCCGAACAGCCGTACCTTTCGCCGCAGCCAGCGCAGCGTACCATCGGCAGAATGCATACTCCCGTTGGCACGCATACTCTCGTCCACAAGATCAAGGTCTTGCAGTAGTTCCTCACTACGGGTGTATTCATTGTTTGCGACCCGGTGATAAATGATATCCATTACCTGCCGGTAAACCTCATTCGGGTAATCGCCATTGAGCGGAAAGGCTTCGCTCAACTCCGAAGAAATGGGCACTTCCATGTCAGATTGCGTCAAACGATCGCGCAAATAGGCAATCTCTGACATGTAACTTTGACGAGCGGCAGCACGCAACGTCTCCATTGTCTGAAGCGTGACCTCTGGCGTGACGTTGGGGTTACCGTCGCGGTCGCCACCAATCCAGGACCCAAACTGAATCACAGGCGGGATTTTAGACCAGTCTTCCTCAGGATACGCCTCCTGCAACTGGTATTTCAGTTCCTCGTATAGCTGGACAAGCACGTCCATAATTACCTGTGTGATGAAGTACAGGCTAAAGGCGACTTCATCGGCAACGGTTGCACGGTTAGCGCGTGTCGGCTGTGTTTGCCACAATTGCTCGACACGCCGCACGATATTATCAAGCATACGGTGTTCTTCACGCGGCAGCGGAGTCGAGCGCTCGCGCATTTCCATCATATCGGCAATATCACGCAGCTTGATGAGGACTTCCTCGCGTTTGGCCTCTGACGGGTGCGCGGTCAATACCAGCCGCACGCGAACTTTATCCAGCAGCAAGCGCATATCTTCCGCCGTTAACCCTTCCTGCTTAAGGTCATGGACTGCCGACCAGACTGAGTCGCTGACGCCGCGTGTCAGTTCGCGGCGGCGCAGGGTGCGGATTCTTTGTGCGTCCTCGGCGATGTTGATCAACTGTAAATAAGTCCCGAAGGCCTTGACCAGCATTCGCTTTTGCGACAGATTGGTATCCTTGATGAGGTCAATGAGTTTGGCAGCCGCTTGCTCCTCGCCGCTGCGACGGGCTTTGGCGCTTAAGCGCACGGCCTCGACCAGATCAAAGGCCGCGTCACCCTCTTTCTCACGGATGATCTGGCCCAACAAATTACCCAGCAAACGAATATCAGCACTCAATGGCGCGAACTTATCTTCAGACGGTCCGGCAGAGGGTGTCTCAGTCATAATGGCTTTTTCGTGTGTGATTGGTTAACGGGACGTACAGCAACCTATTATGCCGGGTCGTATAGCATAAGTCCAACGTTCTTTACCTGAAACTAAAATTCCGGCGAAGCTCACGAATTTAATTGGGCAATTCGCACGCCTCAAGCATAAAAAGTCAGTCCTCTGTGATGATACTCCAATCCATTAGCTTACGCCTGAGTTCGCCAACGATCCCTGCGTTCTCAAGGCGATCCACCACATTGACGTGTTCCGCCGGGTCAGACATCAAATCATATAATTCGTCTTTATCTCCCATCGGATCGTGGACGTACTTCCACGCCGCAGTACGAATCATCTTGCGTCGCCCTTCAGCTTCCCGCCATTGCAGCGAGTCGAGCAGCGTTTTGCGCCCATGTGGTTTAGGCATATCTTGCAGGTCCAACCAGGTAAACGCCTTGCCACCCTTGCCATACTCCGACACAGTGAAGGTTCGCGGCTTGGCATCCGTTGCCGTTGGAAGCGGTTGCCCCTGCATCGCAGATGGCACATCCATCCTCTGCAACGTAAAAAGCGTAGGCACGACATCAATCAGGTTGACCATGCTGTCATCGCGCACCCCGGCAGGCACCTGTTGAGGATACGCGACAATCAAAGGTACGCGCACCAACGCGTCATAGAACACACCGCCTTTGCATTGCATCCCGTGTTCGCCCATCAAATCGCCATGATCCGAGCAGAACACAATAATCGTATCTTCGCTCAAATTTAAGCGATCTAGCGCGTCCATAATCTGACCGACGGCGTCATCAACGGCGCGGACCATGCCATAGTAACAGGCCAACAGTCCGAAAATGTCTTCTTCAGAGTCATTGCGAATACCCGTAATCTCATGAAGAATGCGATTCCGTTCTGGTGCATCGGTGCCGAACTCATCTTCGCGCCAATCGGGGAGTTCGATACTTTCCGGCGGGAACATCTCCGCATATTGTCGCTGGCAAACCCAGGGTTCATGCGGATCGGGGAACGACACCCACAGCGCGAAAGGCTCATCGGTGTGTTGCTCTAGAAAACGAACCGTTTGTCCAGCAATCAACCCGGTACTGTGATCTTCCAGCGGCGCATCAGATACGGCATATCCAAAGCGCGGATTTTGTGGCGTCATCGTCTTATGAAGCTGGTGCGCCGCGTTGATACCCTCAATAGGCCGCCACCAATCCGCCCCTTTATGCGGCACATTCTCCGGGATACCCACATGGCTAATCTCATTCCATGTACCAAAAAGCGCGAGGTCTTCGTCACTGGCAAAGCAGTGATTCTTGCCAATCAACCCACAGTGATACCCCGCTTCATGCCAGACCTTGAAGGCGTGCGCTGCATCGGTGGGCATTGGCGTCTGATTGTCACGACACCCGTTCTGGTGTGGGTACTGCCCCGTCCACAGCGCACATCGAGCAGGCCCGCACAGCGGATGCGGCGTGATTGCGTGTTCATATAACACACCGCGCTGCGCCAGCCGTTCCAGAGAGGGTGTTTTGCAAAACGTAT
>DAOTXA010000440.1:0-3610 GCA_034435595.1 Anaerolineae bacterium
CGCCTAAACAGGGATCAGTCGGTACAAACTCTGAACGTTCACCCGACACTCTTCCAGTAGACTTCAGCCAGCGATTACCGCCTGACAAATTGTGCAGTATGGGTGCATAAGCCGCCGCAAATGGATTCGAAGCATCGCCACCTCCACCCAAGCCAACGCCATCAAGAAATATCATCAAGACGCGCATAAATCACTGAACAACCGCACGTGCGCTGTCAAGTTGACTCGACGATGGAGGGACATGATCTCGCCAAACCTCCTGTCCATCCGCGTTGAACAGCACAAACTCAGGCGTGAATGAGAACTCATATTCGGTACGCATCTCCCGTCCGATTGTCGTGTGAATATCCACGCGAATGACATCAAACTCACCTTCAATCTGACTGACTACACGGTCAACGATGGGTTCAACTGCGATACAACCTGCACAGTAATTGCTGAAGAATTCGACAAACGTGGGTGTGCCATTATTAATAGTAGCATGAGCCACATCAAAATCACTTACTGTACTTGCTCCGGGGCGCAAAAGAAAAAACCCGGTAACGAAAATTGCGCCAAAGCCGAATTGGATCAACGCAACAGCAGGTAAGCGAATCCGAAAACGCCGCCTGAGGAAGATATAACTGCCGAGCAGAACGCCAGCAGTCATCAATATATATGAAAACTGGTTAATAACGCTCATAATCTAATTGTAACTCTATTAGGTGCAGGTTGTCCATCTTAGCCATACAGATGCAAAAAGGGATTTGAGCGCTTCTCATCGCCAATCGTGGTCAGCTCCATGTGACCCGCAAGAACACGCACGTCGTCGCCAAGCGGCAGCAGTTTCTCGCGGATCGAACGCATCAATTGTGCTTGATTACTACCTGGAAGGTCAGTGCGCCCCACACTACCCTTGAACAGCGTATCACCACTAAACAGAATACGACCGTCTGGCATCAAGAAGCTGATATGCCCCGGCGCATGACCGGGCGTGTACAGCGTCTCTAACCTGATCGCACCCACTTCGATTGTCTGCGGCTCAGTCGTCAAGAATTGATCTGGTTTCGCTGCTTCCGGGAAAAACTCTCCAATGAAATCTAAACCCGTATGCGGCAAGCGCTCTAAAAACGGTACGCATTCTTCATGGATGTGAAACGGCGCACCAGTTAACTCTTTGAGTTCTTTACTGGCAAGAACATGATCGAAGTGACCATGCGTTGCCAGGATCAAATCGATTTCCCAGTCATTTTCTTGCGCAGTTTTATAAATCAGTGGTGCATTCTCTACAGGATCAATTACGATCGCTCTGTTCGTCTCTGTATCACCGATGATATAGCAATTCGTCACGGCAATACCCATTGTCAGCAGCTTGATCTCGATCGTCATTTCAGCCCCCATCTCACGCTGATTTCGCTTTAATGGATCGACGATCGCCAAAAATTAGCGCCAACAGCATATTCAATTCATTCATCTTCAACAAAATTGCCATGATGACAAATGCAGTACCCCCAACGAACACCTCAAAACCCAATCGCGTCACATCAAACAGGAAGCGCCCATTATCCAGCCCCATTGTCGTCCACATCATATCCGCAGCAATGATGGCCAACGCCATCACGAGGCTCGCTACGGTAGTTTTAAGCACAGTGCGTGCCAATGTATTTTCATCCGTGCCATTCCAGCGCCGCCGTAAAATCACCAGCAAAAAGCCAACTTCAAACGCCACACCCAATGAATTCGCCAGCGCTAAACCGCCAACATTACCTGTATACGGATCTAGACCAACCTGTTCTGCAATAATACGATTAAACAGATAATTCGACTCAACACCAGCAACATCACTGAATATAAAGGAACCAAAAAGATTGATCGCAGCTCCACCAAGTGCCGCATATAGCGGAGTCAACGTATCTTTGTCCGCATAAAAACTGCGTGCAACCACTTCCAGCGCCGAATGCACAATCAGGCCGAGGGCGAAGAATTGCAATGTGCTATAAACAAGCACCGATGCTGATGCATCAAACGCCCCGCGTTCCAACAGCGCAATCAGCGGCCTGCCAACCATCACCAATCCCACAGCAGACGGAATACTGGCGACAAGAATGAAACGCAATGCACCAGACATCGCCGTTCGCTTGCCGTCTTGATCGCCCACTTCGCTCAATGCCGCCAATGTAGGGAAGATTACGACACCCATTGCCGTCCCAATCAAGGTTTGTGGAATCTGCATCAGACGCCAGCCCCAATCCAACGCGCTAACTGAACCTGTCCCCAACCGCGATGCGATATTGTTCATCACAATGAAGTTGGCGCTAAATACGCCCAGGCCAGCCACACGCGGCAACATCAACCTAATGACGCGCCACAGCTCAGGATCGCGTAGACCAAGTTCCGCCGTCCAGTGCGCCCTAAAGCGAATCAGCCCTGGTACCTGCACACCCAGGTGCATCGCCGCGCCTAATACTGCTCCAATTGCGATCCCACGGACGCCAAACGGCTCCAGCAGAAACACAACACCAAACAGGATACCTAGATCAAACATGATTGGCGCAACAGCAGGCAGCAAAAAGTGATTAAAGCTCTGCAAAATACCCATAACGATGCCACTAACAGAGAAGATCATCGTACTGAGTAGCAAGATGCGCATCAACTCTACCGTCTGCGAACGCTCAACTACATCGAATCCCGGCGCAACCACATTTGCAACCAAATCACCTGCGAACAGGAAAACCACCAGACTAGCAAGACCCGTCACCGTAAAGATGAAGTTAATCACATGGCTGGCGACTTTCCAGCCGTCCTCCGTATCATCTCGCGCTAGATAACTGCTGAAAATTGGAATAAAGGCATGAGCCAGTGCGCCACCCGCGATCAGTGTAAATAACAATTCAGGGATGCGATTCGCTGTAACGAACGCATCCCATTCCGAGCCAACGCCAAACACATTGGCAATAATGAATGTCTGGACGAGGCTAATCGCCTTTGCTGCGCCAAACGCGACTATTACTACCAGTGTAGAACGTGCGATCTGCCGATTTCGGCGGTCTACTTCGCCGGTTTGGGCGGTATCTACCACCGCAGGCGTCGTCTCAGTTGCCATTTAGAACAATCCTTCCGTACTTAACTGAGACGTTCCAGCGCTATTGACGCCGCCTCAAAGTTACGGTTGCGGCGCAGCGCTTCACGATATGCACTTCGTGCCTCGGCAGTGCGTCCTTGCGCCTCAAACACGCGACCACGCCAGTAGTGTGTCTCCTCAACATAAATGCCACCGTTGTTGAGGTTGTTCTCGACGTATAGCAACACGCTCTCGTAGTCACCTGTATTGAAGTAAGCTTCAAATGGCTCAAACTGGTACCACATCGTGCGCCAGGGCATTCCGGCCCGTGTCGCCTGATCAAATGCCGCAGCCGCCTCCTCATATCGCTCAAGACGCGTCAACGCCGTTCCCATATTGAACCATGCAAACGCATCATCTCGATTCGTGCGTGCGTCAGTCTGCGCGACCTCAAAGGCGAGTTCAGCAGCCTGACCCTCATCAGCCAGATCACCCAGCAAATCCATGAGCAATTGCTCGCGCCAGGGTTCGTAGATCACAATAAATGTACGGTTGAACGCCTTCCAAGTC
>DAOTXA010000441.1:0-2867 GCA_034435595.1 Anaerolineae bacterium
AATAACACTGGCGACGTATTCGAGCGTGAATCCGGCGTCAATGTTCTGCGAGACACTGCCGCGCATGTCGCCCACATCGAACAGTTCTAGCTGCACGCCTGCGACGAGGATAATGACAATCGCGTACACATAGTCGGGAATCCCCGAAAGCACCGAAGCGATGGCGGTTACGACGTTGTCGAGCAGGCCGCCACGCCAGTACGCCATCATAATGCCCAGCAATATGCCGACCGTGAAGCTAATCATCAGCGCCGTACCAATAGAAACCAGCGTCCAGGGCAAGAAGCGCATAATCTGGTCGAGGACGGGCGTTCCAGCAGACGTGATCGACTCGCCGAGGTCACCCTGCATCAACTTGGTGATGTACTCGATATACTGGTTGAACAACGGCTCATCGGGGCTAAAGTCGTAAAGTGTCGCCGCCTGATTGCGTGCTTCTTCGAGGGTAAATCCCTGCTGCATCAACTGATCAATGCGGACTTCAACCGGGTTCCCCGGCAGGGCGCGGACGAGTACGAAGGTGAATGTGGTCGCCGCCCAGATGGTCAGGAGTCCCTGAATAATGACGCGAAACGTGTATGAATTCCTAATTCTTTTGAGTCGTTCTCGCAAAGAAGGGGATTGTTTTTGCGGTTGCGATTGGGCGAGTTCATCCTGCGCCGGTGGCGAAATCGCTGCCATGCTGTGCCTTTCCTTGTATACAGGAGGCGACCCGGTTGGATCGCCTCACCGTACAAAAAGTGTCTAGTTAGCGAAGGTACTGCGCTGTGGCGCTTACATGACGGGGCCAAGAACGCCGTTCCAGATGCTCCACTTGATGAAGTGGTCGCGCCCGGTCGGGTTCAGCAGCAGGTCTTCGTCAACGCTATCCAAACCAGCGATCAACGAGGTGTTGAACGGCTCCGCACTCAGGATGACGTTGAGCGGGATGAAGGGCATGGTCTGGTTGATGATAAGCGCGACTTCGCTGGCGCGTTCCATCTGTGCTTCTACGTCCAGACCGACATTGACGCCGAGGATCATCTCTTCGAGGTTGACGGTTTCGCCGTCGTAGGGGTACGCACGCATGTCAATGCCAAGACCGGGCTGCGTTTCCTCATCAAGTTCGGTCTGCCAGCGCTGAAGCGGGTTACGGAAGTGACGGGCCGCGAACGGCGAACCAGCACCCCAACTCCACACGGTCAATTCAAAGTTGCCTTCGCGGATCGCATCGGGGACTTCCTGCCAGGGCAGGGCACGCGCTTCGATAGCGAAACCGAAGTCGTTCAACTGCGAGATGGCGTCCTGTGTCGCACCTGCGAAGTCGGCGAATTCCGCCGGGAAAATCCACTCGCCGCCGAGGACGTTACCATCGGCATCGGCCCACACGCCGTCGTCATTGCGGCTGTAGCCGACGCTTTCCAGCAGTTCAGCAGCGCGGTCGGTGTTGAATTCATAGGTATCCAGCGCGTCGATGGTTTCCGGGGTCAGCATCGCGCCGACGTTGCCGTCAAGCACGCCTGCCATGTAGACAGTTCCCATACCGCCGAGGCCGTTGGTCAGGAAGGCGTTCTGGTTACGCTCAATAACCAATGCAACCGCCTGACGAACTTCTACCATGTCCCACGGGGAGACGGCGAAGTTGAAGAGCATGGCGGGTCCATACCCACGCGGGATGGTCACGATTTCCAGACCTTCTTGCTGGAAGGAATCAACCGCTGCCGGGGGATAGACGTTGGTGGAGTGGGCGATTTCGCCACTGAGGACAAGGGCGGTCGTGGCATCGGTTTCACCGGCCCACAACTGGATTTCGCCAAATTCAACGCTATCGCTGAAGATGCTTTTGGGCTGCCATAACAGAGTCAGGAAGCTGTCACCGACATCGTCAAGCGAATAGGTGTACGGGCCACTGGCGACATATTCTTCGGGACGGAAGTTGCGAACTTCTTCGAGCAGGGCTGCCCACTCGTCGGATTCGCTATCTGCGCCCGTGTCAAACAGTTCTAGGGCCTGCGCCGCATATTCACCGTAAGTGTCTTCGGCGGTGATCGGCTCACGCAGGATCAACTGTTCCGCCAGCAGCGAGGGTTCGCCGCCGAAGGTGAAGCGCACCGTCAGATCGTCAACTTTTTCCACGTCACTGACGAAATCGAACTGTGACCAGCCAATCAGACGGCCCAGCGCGTAGGTGCTAATCACGTCGTCGGCGTCCAGGGCAGAGCCATTGCTCCACATCAGGTCGCTCTTAAGCGTGAATTCGTAAGCGGTGTTGTCGTCCACGAAGCCCCAGCTTTCAGCCAGCACGGGTTCGTAGCTGTTATCTGACCACATGTAGAAGGCGGGCGCGAGTTCGACCATTTCGCGGTAAACGTTACCCAGATTGGTGTTGGGGCCACCATCGGCGAAGGCGTTCAGATGGTGGTCGGGCATTAAACGGTAGGGCCATGTGCCCAGCCATGTGCCTTCGGGGGCCATATCATCCTGCGCAGAAACTGCCGCGCCGATTGACATAGAGGCCAAAAGTAGAACAATCAATAGCAAAGTTAGTTTTTTCATTTGGTTCTCCATAGTTTTAGACAAGCGTCCAGGTGATGCGGGTTAAATTGATGAGGTATCGTTCGATGGTGTAACCTCCCGGTGGCATATTGTGGATTAGGGTGGACTAAGCCACTTAAAGGGAGATTAACGCAGATTTCAAATTCTGGCAAGGATTTGGTAGGAATTCACGTCAAAATTCGTGGATCGCGCTATAAATGAAGCAGTATTCGCCGTACATGCAATGAACGGTACGATCGCAGAAAAACGTGGTGGTTCGACGATGATCATTGCGGGCGGCAAAAATGCCGCCCCTACAAGTTCATGAAAGGTGTGTAGGGGTCGCATTCTTG
>DAOTXA010000442.1:0-5798 GCA_034435595.1 Anaerolineae bacterium
TCGAAAAGCGTGACACCGAGCGCCCGTTCTTCGCGTGGATGTCGTTTATCAAGCCACATCACCCATTTGACCCACCCGCGCCATATCATGAGAAATACGCGCCGGACGAAATCCCGCTGCCTGAACCGCAAACCGGGTGGGAAGACAAGCCCCTTTTGGCTGCGTTTGGCGATGCGCGTCAAGCATTCTTTGATACCCGCGATATGACCGAAGCCCAATTGCGGCAAATCGCGGCACTGTACTACGGGTCGATTGAGCATCTCGACGCACAAATTGGCCGCGTGCTGGCTGCGCTGGAATCCGCTGGAATTGCCGGGAATACGCTCATCGTGTTCACGTCCGATCATGGCGACTACATGGGGCAATACGGTTTGTTTCTTAAGGGGCCGAATCTGCCATATGATGCGCTGGCGAAAATCCCGTTAATTATCAGCGGACCAGGGGTAACGGGTGGTAGACGGTCTGACGCGCTGGTGTCGCTGGTTGATCTCGCGCCGACCTTCACCAGGGCCGGGGACGCGGAAGCAATTCCGCAAACACAGGGCCTTGACTTATCAAGCATCCTCGCTGGGGATGCTGATGACATCGAACGTGAAGCCGTATTCAGCGAATCGGACGGGGATGTTAAAGCCGTCATCACTCGCCAACACAAGCTAATCTACGACTCGCGGCGCGGGCTAACCGAAATGTATGACCGTAAGAGCGATCCGAACGAGGCACAGAATATCGCAGCGGATGCTGACGACGTTGTCAATAAGTACATGCGCCGTCTGGTCGATTGGCTGACCGAGTGTGCATATAATCGCTATCCATATTTGTAGGGATCAGGTTTGCCGGGTCAATGGTTGAAGTTCGCAATTGCGCGTGAAGTAGGCAGCAAGAATATTGCCCTATAAGCCATAACAGACGTGCAAGTGCATCATGCATGCATGGCATCTGCAATCGCTATGGACAGCACCGGCGACTCACAGACACAGAATGACCAGTACAGATAGTGCTGTATCGTACCAAAACTCTTGTATTGATTGGTTGACAGTCGGTTCTTTCTTTCAAGAAAAGAAAGAACCCGGCTTTTTCGAGTCTTTTCTACGGTTTACCAAAGAGGGAATCCATGCCCATTGAAATGAAGAATCCATACTGGCAAATCGCTTTTCGACCGGACGGCACTATTCAAAGTGCAAGCGTGCGTGAAGGCGACGATACTGTACAGGTCAAATTCGGGGAAGGCGAGTGGGGTGGTCCGCGTTTTTACGGAGAATGGGACGGTGCAGCGCATCTGCCGGAACTGACCCACGACAGTAACACCCGCTTTACAGGTACAGACGGTGACCTGCGATTTACGCTCGAATACGCGGCAGATGGTCCCGCTTTGTCGATGCGCTGCACCGTCGAAAACATCGGATACACGCCGGTTCAGCCGCAGGTGTGCGGATTGCGCCTCGGCGTGGATACGTACATGAAGTCTTATCCCGACTGGAACGAGCAATATTTCCCAACGCTATTGCGCTGTGAAAAGACGCATTTCTACGGCTATCTGATGCGCCCGGATGGGAGGATTCTCGGTGGCGCCAGCCCGGACCCTGTCGCTTCGTGGAACAACGCCTACAACATCGGCTATGGGGATAACAACTGCGAATGGGGCGGTCACCGGATCCATACCGTCAACCTTGATCTGCTGCACGCACATCCGCTGCCGGAACGTCACCCGCAGCATCTCTACCAGATCGTACCGGGACAGTCGATTACATGGACTGTTTTGCTACAGCCGGTTCCAGCGCTTGAGGACGTGATGCCGGTGCTTTCCGCGTTGTGTGATGCGCCGCTGCTAGATATTGACAATACGACCGTTGGTGTAAATGAAATCGCTACGATTGAATTCTACGCGCCGCGCCCGGTAGAACTGAGTATCATCTCACCGCACGGGATCGAGCAACCACTGCCGCTGCCAGAAGATTATGATGGAATTTCTATCGCCTTTGATAATAGTGACGACGCAGGTGTATATCGCCTGATTGCATTCGACGAATCCGGCAAGGAAACGGAAGCGATGGTCAGTCTGCGCCGCGAATGGTCGTGGTATTTGCAGCAGGCACGAGTCAATGCGCTGACCTATCGCCAGAAGGCCGCCACCCATAACGAGACGTGGTACGGGCTGTTCTCGATGTTTCTGGCGCAAAAGCACTTCCCCGATGAAGAAACACATGCACAGGTCGAAGCCCGCTGGAATCTGTTGTATCCGCTGATGTACGACACAGTAACCCATCTGCCGACGAAAGAGAAATGGCGCACGCAGAATATCGCGTCGATGGCGGGTGTGCTAGCAGATCGCTATGCGATTTCCGGTGACGAAACCGACATGGTCAAGGCGGCGACACTGGTCGATTGGATTATTGAAAACCGCCAGAAGCCAGACGGGGCCATTGTCTCTGGCAAGAACCACTGGACGGATGAAGTGTGGTATACGACGGTGATTTATCCGGTCAAGAACATGATGGAAGTCTGGTTGATTGAGCGCACTTTACCCGGTGACGAATGGCAAGCCCGCGCCGACCGTCACTACACGGCAATTAAGGCGGCGCTGGATGACATCATCCGGCGTGATGGCGACCTTGATACCGAGGGGCAACTCACGTTTGAGGACGGCATGATCTCCTGCGCGGCACTGCAACTGGCGATGTTCGCCGTACTGCAAACCGACGAATCTGAACGCCAGCATTATACACAGGCGGCACAGAAGTATATCGACAGTCACCGCTGTCTGGAACAGTTGGTCATCCCCGACAGTCGCCAGCGTGGGGGGACACTGCGTTTCTGGGAAGCACAATACGATATTCACATGATCCCGAATATGATGAATTCCCCGCATGGCTGGACCTCGTGGGCGACCTATGCGCTGTGGTATTTATATCTGCTGACCGGGGACGCCGATTATCTGCGGCAGGCGATGAACGCGCTTGGCAGCAGCGTGCAGGTGATTGATGCCGCGACGGGCGATCTGCGGTGGGCCTTCGTACCAGACCCGTATGTGGAAGTCAAACAAATTTCTGCGCCGATTGAAGGACTTGACGCCGATCTGTATAACGGCGGTGTCTATGATCCGGTGGAGACGAATCCCCGGCACAACGGCGGGCACTATCACCCCAACGAACACACGTCACGCGAGTTCGTCATCGGAGAACAGTATCTTCGCATGGTCGCGGATTGGAGTCCGGCGAACGGAAGCGACAACGATGTTCACGAGCATTTCAAGTGTCTGGAAGAAATCGCGCTGACCTCGGCCTATGTGGTCGAAAATGAGGACGGCGATTTTGAAGCATGGAACTGCACAGCAGAGCAAGACGGCGACACGCTCGTCATTACCTCTACCGAAGCGGTCGTAAAGGCCGTTCACCTCAACTTTGCTGGAACGTGGGCGGTGCGTGTAGCGTTTGCGGGCGGCGAAACTGTCAGCGCGTCTGTCAAACCGGGCACACACTGGCTCGGCAAAGACGGCACTATCACGGATTCACCCGCCTATATTCTTACTATGTGATAGGCTTACCGCTTAAACTGGCGTCTTTTACGCGGCTTCTCATGTTTAGGAGCCGCGTTTGTTGATCCAGATTTGATATTTGCAACCATCTTACGTTATCTCTAATAAAATATGGTCAACTGACTAATTGACTCTCTGTCAACTTGGGTGTATTCTATATGCAGGAAGCGTTATTAAATATGTAATAATTATGCTGCCTGACTTAACGGTACCCGGTTGGCAGCGTAGAAACTACAGGTAGCGGATCGTGTCTTGTTGTTACAGGAATTATATATTTTTAGAAATAATATTACAATAATTATATCATTAGCCCGCAGTGCAGTCCCCTCTTATTGTAAGGAGTAAGACATGAACGTCTGTGTGATCGGAATGAATCGGACGGGACTGGTGACAGCCGCATGTCTGGCGCGAGATGGTCATCACGTCATCGCGGTAGATTCAGATCATGACCGGGTTGATCTCATCAATAGCGGGCGCAGTCCGTTTATAGAACCCGGTCTGGACGATGTGATGCACGAGGCCATTTGTGAGAGGAGGCTGCGTGCCATGTCCTTCCGCGAGAGTGCGATTCGCTACAGCGAAATTACACTAATTTGCCTCGAACCATTCTGTGAGCAAACTGGCGCACCGAATATCGATCATCTCATCGACACCTGTATGCAGATCGGGGCGGCGATGTCGGAACTGGACGAATACAAAGTTGTTGCGATGCGCAGCCCGATGCCACCAGATGCCTTTCGTCATAAAATACTACCGGCATTGACCCGTAGTGCCGATAAGTCTATTGATATGGACTTCGGTGTCGTCGTCAATCCCTCGTTCATGCGGGAAGGTACCGCCGTTGATGACTTTTATGCGCCCTCCTTTACCCTGATTGGGGCGACGGACGGCATCGCCAGAGAGAAGGTCGCGTCACTGTACTCGCATGTCTCTGCGCCCGTGTACTCCACCACGCCTGAAATTGCCAGCATGGTCAAATATGTAAGCACTGTCTACCACGGTCTGAATATAGTTTTTGCCAACGAGATCGGTCGTCTGTGCGACGCAATGTACGTTGATGGTCAGGCGGTGATGGAGATATTGGACCGCGATGAGATACGCGAAGCATCTACCGGATACCTGCGACCGGGCTTGGATGCCGCAGAGTCACGCGTGACTGGTAGCGTGCGGACGCTGTTGTATCTAGCCCGTGAAAATGACGCTTATCTGCCTGTATTGCAGGCAATCAAACCGAGCAACGAGCAGCAGATTGCGCGAACTGCCGCCTTCATCCAGCAAATCGGGTTCCCATGTGTAAGCATCCTCGGCATCAGCACAAAAGCAGAAACCGATTCTCTGTGCAATAGTCCGGCGTTAAGTCTGGCGGCGCTGCTGTTGAATCAGGGGTATACCGTGCGCCTGTACGATGAATTTGTGCAACTTGATCGTCTGGCAGCGGAAGAACGCACCTACGCAGAAGAGATAATTCCCGACTTTGCGAAACGATTATTAACCTCGGTTGAAAGCGCTGTCAAATCCGCACAGGTCGTCGTCATCACGCATGGCGAATATCCACAACTGGGTTCAATGAAGCAGATGGGACAGATCATCGTCGATTTGCGTGGAATGCTCAACACGCGGATGCCGGAGATCGTGTTGTGAGAACGCCAGATACCGTTATCCACACGTGAAACCGCGTCCGAATACGCTACAATGGGCGCATACACTGTGATGGAATGAAGGATAGCGGAATGACAGATGGCTTTGAATTTCGGGAACGCCCGCAGAGCAAAGAACTCTATATGGTCGTCGGGTGGCGGCAATGGGCAGATGCCGGAGCGGTGTCGTCTTCGCTGCCGCTGTGGTTGGCGCAGACGACCGACGCGCACAAAATTGGCAACATGAAGTCTGATGGCTACTATCTGTTTCAAATCCCCGGTACGCATGACCTGGTGCGACCGGTGGTCAGCTTCGACGAAGGCTACCCAGAATCGCTGGATTCCCGGCGCAACGACTTCTACTATACGGGCGACGAAGAACGCGGCATCGTCATCTTCATGGGCGACGAACCACATATGGACGCCGAGCGCTACGTCCGCACCCTGCTGGACGCCGCCGAACACCTCGGCGTTAAGCGCATTCTTGGCTTCTCCGGCGTCTACGGCGAGCTTCCGTATGATAAGGAGCGCAGCATCAGCAGCATTTACAGCCTGCCGGGAATGAAAGAAGAAATGGAGAAGTACGTCGTCAACCTGTCTGACTATGAAGGCGGCGCGAGTATCGGCTC
>DAOTXA010000443.1:0-15353 GCA_034435595.1 Anaerolineae bacterium
TACTTGCTCTTGCGTCCCATGTGCTCCTCCTGATGTCGTCTCATTGTACATTTTCTCGGAGCAACTGTTACTCTATTTTACCGGGGGTGGACCACATCCAAATTGACTGAGTACTAGGGTAAGATGCCGAGTTCCGTCATCAGTGCATCCAACCTCACCAGCAGGTCTTCCGTCGTGGCATCATTGGTCAGGGTGTAGTCAGCGATGGCGATGGGACCACCCTTTTCGAGATGTTCAATTTCGCGGAAGTCGCGGGTTTCGACCTGTTCGCGGGTGAGCGGTCGGTCGGGGCGATTGGCAAGACGTGCATAGCGCAGCGATTTGCGGCAGGTAATCGCCAGCAAGACCATATCATCGCCCAACACCGGTCGCAGGGTCTTGTATTCGCTCCAACTATACAGGCCATCAATGATAATGGACGCATTCGTTTCCAGCGCCGCCTGTAACTTCGGTAGCGCACGTTTGGCGATGGCGTCCATGCCTTCTTGTTTACGAAACTCCTCGCGGACAACGCGCTCGTTTTCCGGGTTGATCGCCTGTCCGCGTGCTTCGACTTCATCGGTGACGATGCTACCGAACCGGAACTGATAGTATCCGCGCTGCTCAAGATGTTTGGCGCACAGCGTTTTGCCTGCGCCCGGCATACCGACGAGGGCAACCGCTCGCGGTGCTGAAGATTGTGTCATGGGATTTGTCGTCTCAACGGAATTTGACTAAACACCGGCATTATACCGCCGCCTTCCCTACGATGACAGCGTCCCGGCATAAAATGAACGAATCCGGCGTAAATTGTGGAACTTTTTGCAACGGATATGCGTCCTGCTACATAGAACGCGCTGTAGCCGGAGCAAACGAAACGCGCCGACGACGACAAATGAGGGCGAAGGAGAGACGATATGGTACTCATCGAACTATTCGCATTGCTGGCGATTGCCGCCGTGGTATTACTCGCCGGATTTCTGCCTGTGTTTGCAGCGCAGATCGGTCAGATGGACGAAGAAACACACAATCAGACGCAGGGTTCATTAGAGTAACTCCACAAGCCACGCGATGGCCTCGTCGCGGTTGCCGAACGTTTCCGACGTGATGTTGCGCATCTTCTGCCGCAATTCGTGCTTCAGGAACATGCCGACCAGTTGCGACATCGGCCCCGGCGACATCACCGCTGCCAACCGACCATGCAGCGGCGCACAGGCGATTGCCAGTTCCTGCGAGCGCGTCCGTACATACGGGGTCAGCGCCATCCCTGCCGCAGAGATATCATGCAGGATTAGATACTGTGTATCAGGATCAAAGGTATCGATATATGCCAGTACGCTATTTGCCCATACGTCAATTGCGGTGCGGTTGACATCGGGGATGGTGAAGACGGGAATGCGCCCATCGGCCACCCATGACTGTGTGACACCGGCCCCCAGTTGCTTGACCTGCGGTTCCTGAGTCATGCGTGACCCCCTGAAGAATGTAGTCAATGATCCCGACAATATAACACATAGCCACGTCAAAGGCTTCACAGTTACCTATTCGAGAGTGACTTAATAATCTGGAGGTTGTTGGCGTCGCCTTTTTGCAAAAAGACAGCAACGCTTTTTGGTGCATACGACCGGATTGATTCACCGTTTAGCGTGCGATCCCGGCGATGAACAGATCGAGTGCCAGCACGGGCTTGATCTCGCCCGTCTTCATGCCCTGATCAAAATTTTGCAGGCGGCGATAGATGCGCTCTAGCTGATCCATGTCGAAGCCGCGCACCTGTCGCGCCAGATTTTGCGCCTGCCAGGGCCGCACGTTGATCGCGCCTGCCATTTCCCCGGCGTTGCCACCCGCATCCAGATGTTCGCGGGCCAGCAACAGCAGCCGGAACTGGCGCACAATCATACCAAAGGTGCGGATAGGGTCCTCATTTTTATCTGCCAGCAGACGGTGCAGCAGCGCCAGCGCGAACTGTCCGCGACCGTCAACGATGGCATCAACGATCTTGAAGATATTGGCCTCGGCGACATAGGGCGTCAGCGTGGCGACATCGTCCTCGTTGATGGTGCGTTCGCCATCCACATAGCTGACCAATTTGACGATTTCGTTATCGGCGCGGCGCAGGTCGTCGGCGATGACATCCGCCAGCGCGACGGCGGCACGCTGGTCGATCTCGGCGTCGTACTGGCGCGTTCGCTTTATAATCCACGTGGTCGTATCTCCCGGCACACTGAAAGCACGCACGAAGGCGGTCGGCGTCTTTTCCGCCAGTTTCATGACGGCGTTCCCGGCGCTGATTGTCTTGCGCTCGACCAGCACCAGCCGCGCAAAATCCGGCAGATTGGGCACGTTGTCCTTGAGATAGGCGATGGCTTTTTTGCCCGGTTCGCCCGCGCCCTTACGCGTAATCCACGCCACCAGCCCGCGCACGATGACGAGGCGCTTATCCGCCAAAAATGGAAACGATGTGACGGCGTTGATGATTTCTGGCACAGACGCATTTTGCCCGTCGAACTCGGTGGTGTTGAATGCGCCGTTGTCGCCCATCCCGGCACGCAACTTGTCGAGGGCTTCGTCCATGGTGAGGTCGTCCTCGCCGTGGAACAGATAGAATGTTGGTGTTGGTTTATCGCTCATACGATTACTTTAGCATACGTCGGGGAACGGGCAAATGGATTTATTGAGTGATGCGGTCTTAGGCGCAAGGATTGGGTGAAAGCGACGGAAAAGAGTCCAAACCACGAAGAACGGCCTCCTGCAATATCTGGTTGACGCATAATCCCATTCCATTCGTGTTTATCTTTTGATTCTTCGACTTATTTAGCTGTTGGAAGCGTACTCAGCGGATCGCCCCGCAGTGCAGCACGCATAGCTTCGCGGTCGTCCCATGGATGCTCGACTGTACCGAAGCACATGCTCTGCTCGTGACCTTTACCCAGTGCCAGCACAATATCACCCGGATTCGCCATCTGGCACGCCTCGAAAATCGCCCGCCCGCGATCTGGCACGCGCACGAATGTATCGCCCTCGACACCGCCCTGTGATTCCGCAGCCGTCGCCATCATCGCCAGAATCTCGTTCAGCGACTCGGTGCGCGGGTCCTCGGCGGTCAATACCGTGACATCGGCCTTACGTGCGGAGATTTCCGCCATCAGCCGCCGTTTTTCTACGTCACGCAATCCAGCGCTGCCAAATACGGCGATTACCCGTTTATCTGCCGGGACCAGCGTGCGTGCCGCATCTAGCGCATTATCCAGCGCGTTAGGCGTATGCGCGAAATCCACCACCGCGATGAAGTTCTGACCCTCGTTGATGCGCTCCATGCGACCGGGGATGCCCGCGACATTCCACAACCCGGCGGCGATATCATCCACATTGACGCCAAGCGCCCGCGTGACCGCAATCGCCGCCAGCGCGTTATACACGTTGAACGCGCCGACCAGTCGCAGCGCAAACTCGCGTGTTTCACCCTCGATGTTGAGCGTAAAGCGTGTTGCGTCCGACTCGTGGCGAATCTGTGACGGCACATAATAGCCGCCGTCGAACCCGTAGCGGATGACGAGATCGGCATTGAAATTTGCATAGTAGTCGATGTTGGGGTCGTCGTTGTTGATCACGCTGATTTTGGGGATCACGTTCCCGGTGGCATCGGTCTTGCGCGGAGCCTCGTACAACATCTCGAACAGACGGCCTTTTGCCGCCCGGTAATTTTCGAACGAGCCGTGAAAATCGAGATGCTCGTGGCGGACGTTGGTTATCACCGCTGCGTCGAACTCCACACCGTTTAAGCGTCCCTGTGCCAGCCCGTGACTCGTACTTTCGAGGACGGCGTGCGTCAGCCCATTTTCGACCATCTGCGCCAGATATGCGTGAACTTCGGGCGCGGTCGGCGTGGTGACGTGCAGCCCGGTGTCGGTCGTCGCGCCGCCCAGATCAGCATTGACGGTGGTAATCGTCCCGGTTGTGCCGTTTGCGGCCTTGAGGATGCTGTGAATCAACGTCGAAGTGGTGGTTTTGCCGTCGGTCCCGGTGACGCCGAGGAGCGTCAGTTTACGCGCCGGGAAACCGTGATAGGCCGCTGCCAGATGTCCCAATGCCGCCCACGGATCGCGCAGGCGCACATAGGGGACGGCGATATTGGTTAAATCGTGTTCGCCGACGATGAGCGCCGCGCCGCGTTCGACCGCCTGCGCGATGAAGTCATGCCCATCGGTGCTGCGTCCCTTGCGGGCGACAAAGACGCCACCACGTTCCACCGTCTGCGCAGATTCGCTGACAGGCGCGGTAATCAGTGTGGCGTCGTCACCATGTACCGCGAGGATATCATCAGCGGGTAGGGCGGCGAGCAGGGTTTTTAGGGTGATGGTCAAGTCGATTTCCCTCAGCAGAAACCAATAGGTAGGCAGTATTATACATGCGCTGAAAATTTGATCGACTCAGGAGGCAGCATGACTCTAAAAATCATCGGAGCCGGTATCAGTCGCACCGGCACGACATCGCTAAAAGCCGCGCTGGAAACGCTCGGCTTCGGCAAATGCTATCACATGGACGAGGTCATCAAGAACCGGGAGCATGTGCAACTGTGGATTGACGCAGCGGAGGACAAGCCCGTTGACTGGGACGCGCTGTTTGACGGCTATCAGGCTGCGGTTGATCTGCCGACGTTTGTGTTTTACGAACAGTTGATGGCGCACTACCCGGAGGCGAAAGTCATCCTCACCACAAAAGACCCGGATGCGTGGTTCGCGTCTGCAAAAAAGACTCTTTTCCGCCTGCCGCCCCCGTTCATGATGGTTGTATTCCAGTGGTTATCCCTCGTTCGAGCGCATGTCAAACCGCTGCTCATCATCGAACCTGTGGTCCGCATCATTGGCTATAAGCGTTTCTTCGGGGATGACATCGCAAAGGAAAATGCTATCCGCGTATTCAACGAACATAATGAGAAGGTGCGGCAGACGGTCCCGGCGGAGAAACTGCTCGTGTACGACATCAAAGAGGGGTGGGGGCCGCTGTGTGCGTTCCTCGGCGTGCCGGTGCCAGAAGAACCGTTTCCGGGGAAGAAGCGTCAGGGATAGAGCAAATTTCGCGTCATGAATCAAATAGGGACACGGTTGAACGTGTCCCTACGAGTTGTTGTCTTGTTGCCGGAACCTTAGTTCAGGCTGTCTGCCATATCATCAAGGTTGCTGCGAACGCTGCCGTCCACCACGCGGTCACCCGCACGGAGGAGGAGGCCGCCCAGAATCGCAGGGTCAACTTCAAAGGTGACGTTATCGGCACTGAGGGCCTTCTTGACATCAGCCTGTTCGCTGTCGGTCAAGGGCATGGCGCTGATGACGGTCACGTCGCCGCCCATATTCTTGGCTTCGCTTGGCACACGGGCCAGGAAGTCAGCGACCAGTTCAGACTGCTTCTTCTGGTCCATCTGCGCGTTGATGAGACGGCGCGTCATGGCGACCGAGATCGCTACGACCTGATCGCGCAGACCGGCGAGTTCGGCGTCACGCTCGGCTTTGGCGTCGATGCGGGCGCTCTCACGGATACGCTCGGCTTCACTACGCGCTTCGCTTTCGACAGACTTGGCGACAGTTTCACCCTGACCGCGTGCTTCGCCGATGATGCTCTGGGCTTCGGTACGAGCCTGTGCCAGAATCTTCTCGGCTTCATCTTCCGCGTTACGGCGGGCATTGGCGGCGGCGGAAGCATCTTCCAGCCCCTTGGCGATCTTCTCGGAACGGGCATCGAGCATGTTGGTGATCGGACGCCACAGGAAGAAGGTCAGGCCACCAAACAGCAGGAAGAAGTTAATCGCCTGCGCGATGAGGAAGCCGCCGTTGATACCCAGCGCTTCCAGCGGACCTTCAGCTTCTTCGGCGGCGAATGCCGGGGTCACTGCGAACATCAGCAGCAAGGCCAGCACCAGCAGCACAATGAGTGTTCTGCTACGCATACGCATAAGAAAGTCCTCCTGCAATCACTAAAGCACGAAGACGATGAGCAGCGAGACCACCAGCGCGTAAATCGCGATCGCTTCGGTGAACACGATGGCGAGAATCATGTTGGTCTGGACGATACCAGCGGCGTCGGGGTTACGACCGATAGCCTGCATCGCGCCCTGCGCCAGCAAACCAATACCAATACCGGGGCCGAGTGCGCCGATCATGGCGAGACCCGCGCCAATAGCCTTTAAACCAGTCGATAGGGATTCAGCGTCGATCATGACTAGAGTTGCCTCCTTAGATAGCAAGTTTGTGTTTGACTGTTAAGTGTTTCAAGCGTGGCGGGTGTTTGTTCAATCATCACCCGCCGCGCAGTCGTTACGATTAGATTAGTGGTGGGCTTCCGCATGGTCGCCGTGATCGTCGTGGTCGTCGCCGTGATGTTCCATCGCCTGGACGGAGAACACGAGCGTCAGGACCGCGAACACGAGCGCCTGCACACCACCGATGATAATTTCCAGCCCGTAGATGACACCGGGGATGATGAGGGCGACCAGGAAGGACACCGCCATCAGCGCGACACCACCCGCGAACAGGTTACCAAATAGACGGAAGGCCAGCGAGACGATCTTACCGATTTCGGAGATGATCTCGATCAAGCCGACGACGAAGTCAATCGCACCCAAGGGCTTCTTGCCGAGGTTCCCCAGCGCCGGGATGTTGATGAACTTGTCGAAGTAAGCGGGGCCAAGCGCCCAAACACCATATGCCTGCACCGCGACAATCGAGATGATTGCCAGCGCAAATGTCAGACTAAGGTCGGTCGCCGCACCACGCACGAAGGGCGTAATGTGGAAGATGTAGGGCTTTGCACCCGTATCCAACTGATCCTGCGTAAAGACGAGGGTCGCATTGGGGTAGCGAACCTGCGTATTCGCACGGTTGGCGTCCTCTTCCAGCGTGTCAAGCTGCTCGTTCAGTGCATCGACATCCACAGCGGCGATGACTGCTTCGGCAGCGTTTTCACCTGCTTCTTCGCCTTCGACTGCTTCTTCAGCTTCGCCTTCTTCGCCTTCTTCGGCGGATTCAGCTTCTTCAGAGTCGGTGGCTTCAACAGCTTCGATTTGTGCTTCCAGCGAGTCGATTTCACCACTCAATGCGGTGACCAGCGCCGCATTCGCCAGACGGTCTTCGACGTATTTGTTTACGTGCTGGTAGGCTTGCAGGTAGGTCGATTCACCGACGAGTTCGGCTTCTTCGCCCTCAAGCTCTGCAACCAATTCTTTAAAGGCGTCTTTGCGCTCTTCTTCAAGATCATGCAGCGCATCCTCATCGCCTGCGGCTTGCTCTATTAGTTCCGCATCAGTGGGAACCTGACCAAGCAGCGCGATGTAGGTCGCGTTTAGCGTCTCGATTTCTTCAACGGTCGTGCCGCCGAAGCCATCCATGGGGATGTATTTTTTCTTCTTGAGTTCGTTACACAGTTCTTCGGTTTCTGCGGTCTGGCTGGTACCCGCGTTCAGCGGCGTGTCGTTCCACAGGAAGTACGACTGATCTGACCAGTAGCCGACGTGCATGGCATAACCGGATTGACCCGCATAGGCACAGTGCATCTTGCCGACGGTTTCAACGCCGGGGAAGAGCTTGAGCCAGTTGGCAGCCAGCAGGAAGAAGAAGATGGTCGCCACCAAAAACCAGAGGCCGGGGGCGGTACGGAGCCGGTCGCCTGCGATCCCCTTCGAGAAGTTGTAGAAGCCTTCTACCAGCGTCTCGACAAGGGCCTGAAAGCGATTCGGCACTTCTCTCGTCCAGCCTTTTGACGCACGCCAGGCCCAGACGACGAAGATCACCAGAAGGATGTCGGCTACGATTGTTCCCACAATGGTGTTGGTCAGGTTCACACCGAGGAAGAAGTCCTCGACGATGACTTCACCCGGCACCTCAATGACGGGCAGCGCCACGCCGAGGCCCACACTGGGCATCACCACGAAGGGGATCAGACCGCAGAAGACGATGGCGACGAATAGAATGCCGCCGAACACGATTAAACCGCGTGTTCTTGGGGTCATGCCGCCTGCTCCTTTCTGCGAATTAACGGACAAAGACTACTCAAGGACTAAACCTCCTTTGATTCTGAAGAAGTATCCTGCGGTTCTTCATAAGACGGTTGATCTGGCACGTCCGCCATATCGACCGGGTATTCCTTTGGGGCTGGCAGGTCAATGCGACTAATCGCAGCCACCGCAATTCTTATCATGGCGTACAGGCTAACCGGCACACTGAGGATTAACACGGCAAATGTAAAGGGTCCGCGTTGATCAAATTGTGCGTCCAGCCACAGGCCCAATAACATCGCCGAAAACACAATAATCAGGGTGACGCATCCAGCTTGTGCGGCTACTGCCGCCAAACCGAGGTTTCTTATTCGTCGGCCTATGGGTGTCGTTTTATTCTTCACAAACACCCTCGCACGCGGCTGCGAATTCTATCACAAATAACGGTTGATTACCATAATGCAAACCGCGTATTTACGCGGAGTTCATTAAATACAGTGGCGAGGCCACAAAGACAAAAACATAACGCAAAGGCGCTATGACGCAAGGTTTCGCAAAGATGATGCGAAAAATCTTTTGGCGCAAAGTCTCGCAAGGTTTCTACTCAGAAAATTGCCTTTGCGATTCTTTACGCCTCTGCGCCTTTGCGCTGATTTTGGCATTCAGTTTTTACAACAGTGCCTCTGCGCCGCGAACGGCCCAGTCGAACACCGCCTGCGGGATCACACCCAGGATGATGACCGCGACGGTCGTAATCCCAAGCACCCACGCGCCGGTTGTCGACATCGCAATCGGCTTGTCGTCGTCTTCATGACGGTCTACATAGATGACCTTGATGACCACCAGATAGTAGTACAGCGCCACGATTGCGTTTAACACGCCGACAATCGCCAGCCATTCGAGGCCCGCTTCCACCGCCGCGTTGAACAGGAAGAACTTCCCAAAGAACCCGGCAGCCGGGGGAATGCCCGCCAGTGAAAGCAGACCAATGGTCATCGCCAGCGCCATCCACGGGTTGCGGCGGCTCAGTCCGGCGAGGTCGGCGATAGTTTCGCTGCCGGTTGCCTCGCTAAACAGCACGATCACACCGAAGGCCAGCAGGTTCGTGAACGTATACATGAACATGTAGAACGTGACAGCGGCGACACCCTGCTCGGTTTGCGACTGAATCGCCGCGACACCGATGAGCGTGTACCCGGCCTGTGCGATGGACGAATACGCCAGCAGGCGCTTGACGTTCTTCTGAGATAATGCCAGCACGTTACCCAGCGTCATGCTGATGACACTGACAGCGGCGATCAACTGCACCCAGAAGTCCTGCATGTTCTGTCCGTCGAGAACCAGTGTTTCCGGGAAAACTGCCGTAAAGAAGCGGATCAACACGGCGAAACTCGCCGCCTTGCTCGCCACGCTGACGAACGCGGTAACCGGAGTCGGTGCGCCTTCGTATACGTCCGGCGTCCAGAAGTGGAAGGGGACAGCGCTGATCTTGAAGCCGAAGCCGACGAACACGGCGACCATCGCCGCCAGCACCGCGACCGGGTGGTCGTTCATCGCCACGCCGAGGTTTTCCGCCAGCGCGTAGAGATTTGTCTGCCCGGTAAAGCCGTATAACAGGCTGAAGCCGTACAGCATGATTGCCGAGGCGAACGAGCCGAACAGGAAGTACTTCATGCCGCTTTCCGACGATTTGCCGTCGCGCAGCTTGAAGGTTGCCAGAATATACAGCGGGATCGACACTGTTTCCAGCGCCACGAAGACCATAATCAGGTCGGCGGAAGCGGAGAGCAGGGTCGCGCCCAATGTCGAGACGACAATCACCAGATAGAACTCGCCCATGCGTGCCAGATCGCGGGTGTTGGCGGCGATCAGGGCAGTGATGGCACCGGCGATGATGATCATCACCTTGAAGACCTGTGCCAGCACGTCGTTACGGATCATACCGCCCCACAGTAGTTCTGGCGTATCGTCAGCGGTAAGGCCAAGCGCTGCGAAGGGCAGCACCGCAATGAACGCCATTGCGATCCCCGTTACATAGGGGATAATCTGGCGGCGGCTTTCCGGCAGATATAAATCGAGTACCAGGACGACGAAGGCCAGTACCGTCAGGCCGATTTCCGGCAAAACGGATGGCAGACTCGCCAGAAAGTCAAACTCTTGCACGTTACCCTCCTAAGATGGCGATGACCGGCTGCACGCCGGATTCGATCATCGGGGCCATGATCGGCGGGAACAAGCCGATAATAATCAGCGGCGCGCCGAGCAAAATCAAGATAATGCGGTCGGTCACAGCGATGTCGCCGACTTCGGGGTATTTCTTCGCGTCGAACTCGCCGAAGAATACCTGTCCGGTCACACGTAGCACATACGCCGCTGTGATGACAATCGCCAGTGCCGCGATCACCACCAGTACCGAGTAGTAGTTGCTCAGGGTAAAGCTGCCGATAGTCAGCGTGATTTCTTCTGACGCGGCGAACATGCCCATGAAAATCGGGAATTCCGCGATGAAACCACTTAGACCGGGCATACCCATACTGGTCAAACCGCCGATGACAAAGGCGACACCAACCCAGGGCATTTGCTTGATGAAGCCGCCCAAACTGGGGATGTCGCGGGTGTGGGCGCGGTCGTAGACCATGCCGACACAACCGAAGAACAGCGCCGTCATCGCGCCGTGGCTGAACATTTGCAGTCCCGCTCCAGTCATGCCGATGGTGTTCATCGTCGCCCAGCCCATGCTGACCAGCCCCATATGGCTGACCGATGAAAAGCCGATGACGTATTTAAAGTCGCGCTGTCTAAAGGCGATAAACGCGCCTAACACGACGTTAATCAGTGTCAGGAACACGATCCAGGGCAGATGCGCCTGCGCACCCTCTGGCAGCAGTTGCACACTGCCGCGCAGCGCCGCATACGCGCCGAGCTTCATCAACACGCCCGCATGGATCATGGAGACGGCGGTCGGTGCGGCGACGTGACCGTCTGGCGACCAGTTGTGGAAGGGGAACACACCAGCCAGAATTGCAAAGCCGATGAAGATGAACGGGAACCAGAATGTGGCGAAGGTCATCGCTTCGACGCCGAAGTACCCGGCGACATCAAACGCGCCGTTTTCAGCAGCCAGCATCAACTGGCGCATGTCAAAGCTAAACGCGCCCACATCACTAACAAGGCCAAGTGATTGCGCTTCTGCCAGCACGACTGTACCTGCTTCGCTGGTGAAGTAGGTGTTGGCGGTGATGACCATAGCGATTACACCGACCAGCGCCACTACCGAACCGATGAGGATGTACAGTGTCAACTTCATCGCCGCGTATTCTCGCAGCTTGACCCATCCCCATCCCGCAATCAGCAGATACATAGGGAAGATCGCCAGTTCGTAGAAGAAGAACAGCACGAACATATCCAGCGCCAAAAAGACGCCGTACACACCCGCGACCAGCAGCAGGAAGAAAGCCATGAACTCGCGGATGCGGTCCTGAATGTTCCAGCTAATCAACACACCCGCCACACTGACCATACCCGTCAGCAAGACCATGGGTGCGCTGAGGCCATCCACGCCGAGGTGATACTGAATCCCCAGCGATTCGACCCACGTCACACGTTCTTCAAAGGCGATGCCCTCGACAAAGATCGCGGTTGCCTCGTAGGAGCCGGTTAAGTCTGTAGCGTCGGCCAGCGCCGGGGCCGGGTCGCCACTGTCACGCCGGTCGAGGATATCCCCGACCGCGCCGTTATAGCCAAAGTACACCAGCGCAGAAAGCGTCAGCAGGGCCGCCGCCGTCGTGATGGCGACACCACGAATCAGGTCGCGCTGTTTCGGGTTCATGAACAGGATCACGACCGCCGCCACAATGGGCAGGAAGATGATCGCGCTCAGTACCGGAAAGCTAAAAGTCTCAATCATAAGTCGCTTATCCTAACAGGCCGTTCATCATAAAGGTCACGGACTCGTTGATGATGGATAAAATCCAGTTCGGCGCGACGCCCGTCAGCAGCATAAGAACCAGCAGCGGCGCAATGGCGATCAACTCGCGGCGTTCGATTTCAAGGTTGTAGTCGCGCCATTTCAGGTTGAACGGGCCGTGCAGCGTGGCGCGAATCCCCTTGAGGATGTAAGCACCTGTAAACAGCAGACCGATCATCGAGATCGCCGTTAGCGTGGTGAATACGGGCCACGATCCGCGCACGATCAAGAATTCGCTTACGAAGCCATTCAGACCGGGCAGGCCGAGGCTTGCCATGCTGGTAAAGATGAACACGCCGCCGTAGATCGGCGCTTTGACCCACAGACCGCCGTACTCGCGCAGGTCGCGGGTATGCGTCTTGTGGTAGATCGCCCCGGCGAGCAAGAACATCCCCGCCGAACTGAGGCCGTGATTGAACATCTGTAAGACTGCGCCATTGGCAGAGATAATCGCATCTTGCATGGCAGCGTCTCCGAGGGCTGCACCGCCGTTGACCATCGCGTCCCATGCACGCCCGTACAACAGTGCGAAGGCGGCGATACCAAGCGCGACGAAACCCATGTGGTTCACCGAACTATACGCGACCAATCGCTTGATGTCGTTTTGTGCGAACGCGGCAAACGCGCCGAGTACGATGCCGAGCATCGCCAAAAACGCGAACACGCCGGCGACCGTGACGCCTAATCCGAGGAAAGTTACCTCGCTAATCCACACATCAGGGAATAAGGGCACCACCAGCCGGATAAAGCCGTATGCGCCCAATTTCAGCATGACGCCCGCCAGCAGCATGGAACCCGCTGTCGGTGCTTCACCGTGAGCGTCTGGCAACCAGGTGTGGAAGGGCCACACCGGGACTTTGATACAGAAGGCGACGAAGAAGCCGATAAACGCCAACGCCTTGACCGTGGTCAGGTCAATGCCGAGGAACGTGCCGCCCGCAGCTTCAAACGTGGGCCAGATGGCGCTAAGTTGCTGAATATCAAATGTGCCTGCCGTCCAACCGATCAACTGGGTGGCGAGCAGCATACCCAGCGTACCGCCGACCGAGTAAATCATGAACTTGGTCGCCGCGTACTTGCGGTTTTTGCCGCCCCACTGGTCAATCAGGAAGTAGATCGGCACGAGGCTGAGTTCGTAGAACAGGAAGAAGATCATCAGGTCCATCGCCACAAACACGCCGATTAGCCCCGTTTCGAAGAACAGGATCAGCGCGAGGTGCATGTGAACGCGGTCGTCAATTTCCCAGCTAATCAACACTGCCAGCGGAACCAGCAGCCCGGTCAAAAAGACCATTGCCGCGCTGATGCCGTCAATGCCCAGATGGAACGATGCGCCGAGCAGGTCGAACCATTCTTCGTTCATGATGAACTGGTAGTTTTCTGCGCCCGGTTCGGTGTTGTAGGCGAAGAACACGATAAATGCCAGCAGTCCGATACCCAGTGAGACGATCAACGCCGTCCACTTGGCAAGGGTTTTGCTGTTTCCCAGTGCGGTCAAGCCTAGCACCAGCAGCGATCCGCCGAGGGGTGCAAAGAGCAGGACCAGCAGCGGGTTTAGACCAAAAACGTCAAGTGATTCCATAGAAGTTTATGCTCCCCCTCAGTTCGCTGCGACGATGCCGGCAGACACCGCGAAAATCAAGCCGATAACGATCGCCGCGAGTGCCGCGAGGATCATGTACTGCTGGGCGCGGCCCGTCTGCACGCGGCGGAACCACTGCCCGAAGCGACCAATCGCCTGCGGGATGCCGTCGCCGACGCCGTCAATTAGCCACAGGTTCAGCACCTTGAACAGATCGCCGATGAAGTTGGCGATGCGGGCGATCAGGTGGATCGTGCCGTCGATGATGCCCTTATCCACAAAGTCGCTGACGACGACGCGTGAGAACCACTGTGACGGTTTGACGAAGATGATCTGGTACAGGTCATCCAGATAGTAGCGGTTGTACAGCAGATCATAAAGCGTACCGCCCAATGCGACCTGCACCGGGTCGGGGTCGCCTGCCTTAAGCGGCTTGCGCCAGTACAGCAGCCAGCCCAGATACAGACCACCGAGCGCCACACCGAATGAGGTCAGCACCGGAATCCAGCTAAAAGGCGGTTTCGGCGGCTGAATTTGTTCCAGCAGCGCATATTTGGTGAAGTCGAAGAACGGGTTGCCGTCCGGCGACAGGATACTGCCGAGAATCGGGAAATCGGGCGGCACGCCGACGAATCCCGCGACAATGGCGAAGAAGGCCAGCACGACCAGCGGGGCCTGCATGGTGATACTGACGATGTTCTGCGGGCCACCCAGTCCGGCGTGCTCGGCTTCTTCGGTGCGTGCCTCACCCGCGAAGGTCAGCCCCAACTGGCGCATGGTGTAGAACGCAGTCAGGAAGGCGGCAACCGCCAGCACGAAGAACACAAGCGCCTGCGGGCCGAAGCCCTCGCTGGTGCCGAGCCATGCGTCCGCCAGAATTTCGTCTTTTGACCAGAAACCGGCGGTCAGAATCGGGAAGCCTGCCAGCGACAACCCACCCGCCATAAATGCGTAGTAGGTGACCGGGATGCGCTTCGCCAGACCGCCCATGTTCATCATGTCCTGCGCGTCGAAGTGTGACGCGCTGTGCGCGTCTTCATGATGCTCCGCATCATGCCCTTCGCCGTGTTCGGCGTCATGCTCGTGAGCCTCATCGTGTTCGTGCCCATGATCATCGTGTGCATGGTGCTCGTGGACGTGATGCTCGCCGTGTTCCATCGCGTGGATGACACTACCGGCGCTCATGAACAACAGCGCCTTGAAGAAGGCGTGTGTAATCAGGTGGAAGAAGGCCGCGACAAATGCGCCGATACCCAGCGCGGCGATCATAAAGCCCAACTGCGAGATCGTTGAATATGCAAGGACCGCTTTCACGTCGCGCTGAACGACACCCATTGTCGCGGCGAAGAGCGCGGTAAAGCTGCCTGCAAAGACCATCAACAGTAGTGGGGCGGTAAACTCGCCCGAATGCGGGTGACCGCCTGCTTCAAACAGCGGGTACATGCGGATGACCGCGTATACACCGGCGGAAACCATCGCGGCAGCGTGGATCATCGCGCTAACCGGCGTCGGGCCTTCCATCGCGTCCGGCAGCCAGACGTGGAAGGGGAACTGTGCCGATTTGCCGATTGTCCCGGTAATCAGGAAGATACCAATCAACCCGGAAGCGCTGAGGCCCAGTCCGCCAAGCAGAATCGCACTTTGCGATGCGGCAAACGCGAGAAACTCCTCGTTATAGAGGATGTCGCGGAAGTTGAGCGTGCCATAGCCGTAGAAGTCATAGCTGACGGTGTATAGATACGCGATACCCAGCAGCATGATGACATCGGCAACGCGGGTAACCGTAAATGCCTTGATTGCCGCGTTGTAGGCGCTTTTCTTCTCGTACCAGAAGCCAA
>DAOTXA010000444.1:0-4958 GCA_034435595.1 Anaerolineae bacterium
TTTTTGCTTTATGCCTATCCTCTAACCCCCTTTCCCTGTCTACGGATAGGTTTTTTAATGGTTGGTTGTTTCGTGTCATTCTGCCAGACGCTAAAGCGATCCGGCTCCGAAAAGACAAGCCCACTGGAAGGGACTAAACCCAAAGGGCGGCGCATTTGGCCCCCTTCGGTGGGTTTGTTTTTGTTGTAGCCTTGAGGCTTCAGCCCAGGGCGACACGAAGTACAAAAACCTACCTTTGAAACCCTCCTTTCCCTGTCTACGGGGAAAGGTTCGACGGACGTGACTTCTGTGAACTGTCTTTTGAGACGCGGATGGCACGCTAAAATGCCCCTACTCATCTTTTTCGGCGGCATCCACCCCTAGCGCGTAGACTTCACGCTTGTTCCAGCCGGATGTGGCGGCAACGGCTTTGGCTGCACGCGAGAGCGATTCGCCGGAATCTACACGTGATTGCAGGGCGGATCGCACACGGTCTGCGTCCCACGCAGAGTCATCCGCTATAGCTGCGCCGATCATCAGCACGATTTCACCACGCGGGTGCGTTTCTACATAATGCGCGTGGACCTCGGCGGCAGTCCCACGTGTGAATTCTTCATAGACCTTCGATAGTTCGCGGGCGACACATACCGGGCGATCATCCCCTAATACAGCGATGATACTGGCGAGAGCATCTACGAGGCGGTGAGGACTCTCGTAGGCGATGACGGTGCGGTTTTCGGCGGCGAAGGACTGGATCAATGTTTTGCGGGCGGCAGCTTTTTTGGGCAGGAAACCGACATAGACAAAGCCGCCGGTTGACAATCCTGACGCGACGAGGGCGGGTAGAATGGCGCTTGCGCCGGGGAGCGGTTCCACACGGATACCGCGTGCGATGGCCTCGCGGATTAACTCGTAACCGGGGTCACTGATGCCGGGGGTTCCGGCGTCACTGACGAGGGCGACATCGCCGGAGGCCAGGGCATTGAAGATGGCTTCGAGCTTGCCCAGTTTGTTGTACTCGTGGTAGCTGGTGGCAGGAGTGGGAATATCGTAGTGTTGGAGTAAGACGCGAGTTGTGCGCGTATCTTCGGCGGCGATGAGGGCGACTTCTTTTAGAACGCGCAGCGCTCGCAGGGTGATATCCTCTAAATTGCCGATTGGCGTGGGCACGATAAACAGTGTGTTCATCGCTTTGCATCTCCCTGATACAGCGTTTCGATAAAGTGGCTGGTTTTGGCGTCAAGTTCGCGGTTGTATTCGAGATAGAAACGGGCGGCTGTCTCGATGGCGAGGCGACGGAACAGGGCGTTGGTCGCACGCAGGGCACGCCAGCTATCCGCGGCGTCGAAATGCCCGAAAGTGTTTTGCAGGGAGACGAGCGTTTTCTCGTCGGCCCAATCGTGCAGGAATTTGCCTGCGTGCCAGGTGTCGGTTTCTGGTCCGTCAATGGCTTTAGCGTGCCAGCCGATCATGTCTATGAGCGACTCTTTCATGGTCCAGTCGCGGTGTTTGACGGTCCATAGCTGGCGGCGGCGAATTTGCTTGGCGACGTAGACGGCCCCGTACCAGAAGGCGTCTGTGATGCTATCGAACTCGCGCTGTGTGAGTAGTTCTGGCGGGGAAGGCTGCGGTGCATCGGGCAGACTGGCGGCGAGTCCGTCACGATCATAGAGGATGCGGTATCCACGCCGGAAGGGGTGCGGGAGCAATTCGACCTGTGTGAGTTCTGCCAGCTTATTGACGGTTTCGACCGCGAAGTCGAGTTTGAGTGCGCCATCCATGAGGACGAGATGCTCGGTTAGATCGGCCTCGGTAATGGTCATGATGACCCAGATTTCGCCGAATTGGTGAATCCAATCGGTAGAATCGAGGTATTTCTGTGGCCTGGAGGTGTAAATCATGTAGTCGAGGTCGGACCATACGTCGCCGCTGCCGTCGTCACGGGCTAGCGACCCGACCAGCAGCACCGCCGCGATATCGTCCTGCTGGCGCAACCACGCCAGCACACGTTTGTTGATGGCGGCGAGTTCAGGGGGCATAACCATTCTCCAGGATGTTTCTTTCAATGCAGACCGTTGGGAAACCGTCAGCATCATTCTATCGCTTCCGTAAGTTTTGCGTGGTACGATGCGCACGTTTGCCATCGCAAACGAATGCTATTGTACACAATGCTGGCAGTTCGGAGCATTTCATCTATGAGTATGAGAAAATCCCTGATTCGTTTGATCTTTCTCGCCGTGTTGATGTTCGGCGTTAGTCCATTTTTATCTATAGGCGCACTGGCACAGAATTCGCTGGCGGATGCGGCGCGTGAGTCTGATGGTTATGATCCGAGCGTGTGCGCGGATGCGGACGGCGGCCCGCTGTCTGACGAGTGTCTGGCGATGATCGAGGAGTTCCCCGCGCCGGATTTTGAACTGGCCCCACAAGATGGCGCGACATTGGGCACGTATTCGTTCTGGCGGGTGGGGCCGGATGCGGTCCCGACCTATGATGCACCGGGCGGCAATGTGATCGGTGAGATCGCCAGCGGATTCAACTTCGTCAATGCGATTGATACCAGTGTCGTGGGATGGCTGCAAATCGAGGGTGGCGCGTGGATTCCGCGTGATCGTGCGGAGTTCCGTGAGGCGTCGTATTTTACGGGTGTGGAAATCCCCGAAGATCGCCCGTTGGAACTCGAATTCGCGTGGGTGCTGGATTTGAGCTTTATTTACGCGTCCGAGGTTCCGGGTGGGGAACCGTCTGAGGCGACGGGGCGTGTGTTGATCCGCTACGAGTTGGTGAACATCTTTGCGACTCAAGTCGATGACGAGGGCTGGCGCTGGTACATGATCGGCCCGAACCAGTGGGTGAAGCAGACTTTTGTCGCCAAAGCGCAGCCGACCGAAATCCCGGAAGGCGTGAGCGGGCGCTGGGTGGCGATTGACCTCTACGAGCAGACGCTCATCGCCTATGAGGACGATCAGCCAGTGTTTGCGACGTTGATCGCGTCTGGTCTGCCGGGGACGGAGACGAACGAGGGTGTGTTCGAGGTGTGGGCGGAACTCCCGCGTGATGGCATGTCCGGGGCGACGGGTGCGCCCAACGCTTACGCGCTGCAAAGTGTGCCGTGGGTGATGTACTTCGATAATGACATCAGCCTGCATGGGACGTACTGGCATGACCTGTTCGGCTATCGTCAGAGTCGCGGCTGCGTCAATTTGACGATCAGTGATGCGCGGTTTGTGTTCGAGTGGATGCAGGATGCCGAGCCAAATGCGGACGGCGAGCGCGTGAATTACGTGTATGTGCATAGCTCCGGCGAATTCGGTAGCGGTGTCATTCGCGGGGGGTAGGGTGGTTAGTTGTTGGTTGTTGGTCTTTAGTCGTTAGTTCGTTCGCCCCGGTGGGATTGTCTGCCGGGGCGAAACAGTTTGAACAGGATAAGCCGTGTCAACACCGGTTCTGTATTTCGCATATGGCAGCAACATGTCTCAAGCAGTTATGGATCGAATCGTTCCGGGAAATCGTGTGCTTGGGGCGGCGAGATTGCCAGATTATCGGCTTGCGTTCACCCGTGATTCGATTCGATGGAACGGGGGCGCTGCGGACATCGTTCGTGCGGAGGGCATGATGGTCCGGGGGGTGGTGTATGAAATTGACGAGGCGGACCTAACGCAGCTTGATATCAAAGAGAACGTAGCCAAGGGCGGGTATAGACGCGAAGCGTACACGTTGCTTATGGGGACGCCTGCTGAGGAAGTGCGCGTCATTTCCTATACCGTTGTGTCCAAGTCAATCGATCAACCGCCATGGGCTGAACTTCCGCCAACAGAACCCTACATCACCTTAATGATTGAAGGCGCTGAGGAGCACAACCTGCCCGAAGACTACAAGACGTTTTTATACGGCATTCGAGACTTTGCACATGAGCAATTCCGAGAGGGTTTTGTGTGTTATCCAAATGACGATCAGCCTGTGCAATCGAGGGCGAATGCTGTGGTGATGTCTTCGGTGGATGCAAAGCGGTTAGGCATTCAAGACTGCGTGATTGTGGAATTTGGTGGCAAGTGCTGTGAGGTAGACGTTCAAACAAACGAGGACATTGCCGTGAACACCTGTCAATTGTCGCAGGCTGTACGCAATGAATTAGGCTTTGGCGGGAGTGATCTCTACGGCGTGCATGTGAAGATTGTGGGTAGAGTCGTTAGTGATTAGTTGTTAGTTCGTTCTGCGTGAGATTTTGAGGATGCCCACTAACGCGGGTGGCAAGGAATGTGCAAACCTTCGGTTTGCCGCCCCTACGCCCGCCGTCGAAACTCGACGAGATCGTGGCGTTGCTGCTGGATGAGGTCGTCGTGGACGGCGGTCAGGTCGATGTCTACGCGGGTGCTGTCCTCGGTCTGCGGCGGGATTTCCGCGACGATGGTTCCATCCGGCGCGACGATGAGCGAGGGTGCGGCCTGCGGCGGTTCCGCGTTGTTGGCGCTGACGACGAAGCACCCGTTTTCGACGGCGCGGGCGATCAGCAGATGCCGCCACACGGCTTGACCGGCGCGGGTGGCGTTGTTGGGATGAAAGATCACCGACGCGCCATGCTTGCGAATCGCCTTCCACTGCTCAGGGAACAGAAGTTCACGCCCCAACTGCATGCCAAAGGTCACACCGTCTGCATGAAACACTGGCAGCGTATCCCCGGCGACGACGCGCTTGATTTCCCCCGGCGATAGATTGACTTTGGTGTAGGTCTGCGGCGGGCCACCATCCGGCGTGAAATAGGCGGCGGTATTGCGCCATTTTGCGTTGTTATCCGCGCTATCTGGCGATTCCTCTATGCGCCCGATGATGGTGTGACAGCCCATCGCCTGTGTCTGCGCCTCGACCGCTTCTACAACTGCCGCCATCCGCCGACGGTTGATGCGGGTGAAGTCATAGGGGCGATCTGGCGCGTAACTGCCGATGATGCCTTCGGGGAAGACGACCCAATCGCCTTCGTT
>DAOTXA010000445.1:0-18893 GCA_034435595.1 Anaerolineae bacterium
TTCTTCTGCGTCAACGCCAATATTGCACGTCAGTTCGAGTTCGTGCAGCAGACATGGATCAACAACACTAAATTTCATGGGCTTTACAGCGACCCCGATCCCCTCATCGGAAGCCCAGACCCTAGCAACGCTTTCATCATCCCACGCAACCCCATTCGCAAGAAGGTCACGGGGCTTAAGCGCTATGTGACAGTCAAAAGTGGCGCGTACTTCTTCCTGCCGAGCATCAATGCAATCAAAAAAATCGCAGCCATGTAGGGCGGCGATTCAACTCTATATGGGCGCGGGAATGCCGCGCCCCTACGCATCACTTACCCAACGTAGCAGATGCCGCAAAATCGACCAGCCACAGCAAATCGCCACTTGCCGGTGCGATCAACTGTGACGGCAATGTTTCCACATCACGCGGACCACTTAACACGCGATTCAACACTGTCGCTTTGTGCTGCCCTGCAACGAGAAATGCCACTTTGCGGGCACTGTTGGCAAACGGCGCGGTGATCGTGATGCGCCACGTATCCAACTTGGGAACGAAGTTCGCCCGCACGCGATGATGATCTTCGTGCAGGGCTTCGGTTCCAGGGAACAGGGACAGCGTATGCCCGTCGTCGCCCATACCGAGGAACAACAGATCATAGCCGGGGCCATCGCCGAAGGTCGCTTTGAGCATTCGCCCATACTCTTTTGATGCCTCCGCTGGTTCGATTTCGCCACGCATCCGGTGAATCTGCGACTCAGGAATAGGCACATATTCGAGAAGCGCATCACGGGCCATGCCATAGTTGCTATCGGCGTGATCGGGCGCGACGGTGCGCTCGTCCCCGAAGTAGACGTGTACATTCGCCCAATCGACCTGCTCACGGTATGGGGCAGATGCCAGCAAATTGTGCAGCGCTTTAGGCGTCGATCCGCCGGAAAGCCCGACTGAGAAGCGCCCATGTGCCGCGATTGCTTCTCGTGCCGACTCAACAAACAATTCGGCTGCGGCGGTTGCCAGCGCGTCCTTATCCGCGTAGCGAAGAATTTTAGTCATGATGGCTTCCATTTTCGTGAATGCAGCCCATCAGCCAGTTGTGACCGTCCGCGTCAAGCAGTTCCTGCGCCTCGACCGGCCCCCATGTGCCCGGTGTATAGGACGCCATCGGCAGCGCAGACGGGTCATCAGCCCAACCATTGATGATCTGATCAATCAGTCGCCAAGAACCTTCGATCTCGTCCTCACGTGCGAACAATCCAGCGTCACCAAGCAAGGCATCAAGCAGCAAACGCTCATACGCTTCGGGGATGGGATCCTCACCAAAGGCCGTGTTGTAGTGGAATTCCATATCCACCGGGCGGCCCTCACGGGTATCCGGCAGCTTGGCGTCGAACTTGAGGTGAATGCCTTCATCAGGCTGGATGCAGATGGACAGGCGATTGGGTGGCGTGCGCTCGTGACCGGGTGAGTCGAACAGGTGCAGCGGAGGCTGCTGAAATTCGATGATGATCTCGCTGGCCTTGCGCTTGAGTGCTTTACCTGAGCGCAGATAGAAGGGAACGCCCTGCCAGCGCCAATTGTCGATATAGAGCTTGAGCGCGGCATAGGTCGGCGTGATGGACCCATCCGCCACGCCTTCTGTTTCGCGGTAGCCTTCGTATTGTGCGCGGACAGTATCGCTCAACTTTGGCGTGCGGATAGCGTGCAGAACCTTGGCTTTTTCGTCGCGGAGGGCGTCGGCCTCCAGTGAAATCGGCGGTTCCATAGTCGTCAGTGTGAGCAACTGCATCAGATGATTCTGGAACATATCGCGCATGACGCCCGCACCGTCATAGAAATCGGCACGATGACCAACATCGACCGATTCCAGCACGCTGATCTGCACGTTGGTGATGAAGTTGCGGTTCCAGATCGGCTCGAAAATCGTATTGGCAAAGCGGAAGTACAGGATGTTCTGCGCCGTTTCCTTGCCCAGATAATGGTCGATGCGGTAGACCTGCGACTCGTCAAACGTGGTATGTACGATTTCGTTGAGGGCGTGGGCGGTCGCCAGATCATAGCCGAAGGGCTTTTCGATGACGATGCGTCGCCAGCCCTTGGATTGGTCCGCCATGCCCGTTTCCTTGAGCTTGTTCAAGGTCGGTTCGTACAGCGAAGGAGCCGTCGAGAGATAGTACATGCGGTTGGCGTGATTCTGTTCGAACTGCGCCAGATACTCATCAAGTTCGCGGTAGCTGTCTGCTTCAGTCGCGTTGCCGGGCAGGTAGAAAATCTTCTGCGCAAAGGCCGCCCACGTTTCCTCATCGAAGGTCTTGTCGCTAAATTCCTGCACGCCGCCCTTCACCTTCTCGCGGAAGTCCTCGTCGCTCAACTTACTGCGCGACACACCCACAATGTGAAACTCATCCGGCAGGCGCTTTTTGACGTGCAGATTATACAATGCCGGGATCAACTTGCGGTTGGTAAGGTCGCCGGAAGCGCCAAAAATAACGACGCTCACCGGATCGCAAATGTCTTGACTCGTCATCGCCTACTCCTCTGCCGATTTAACTGCGTGACCGCCGAACTGGTTCCGCATGGCGGCGAGGAGCTTCGCAGCGTAGCTTTCATCCTGACGGCTAACGAAACGCTGCATCAGCGACAGTGTAATCACCGGGGCCGGGACATCCTGATCGATGGCTTCGAAGATCGTCCAGCGGCCTTCGCCAGAATCGGGCACATACCCGGCAATCTGCGAGAGTTCCTGATCGCCTTTGAGCGCGTCGGCGGTAAGATCAAGCAGCCACGAGCGCACGACACTGCCGTAACGCCAGATTTCCGCGATATTGTGCAGGTCAAGGTCGAATTCTTTCTTCGCTTTCATGATCTCGAAACCTTCGGCGTAGGCTTGCATCAGGCCGTATTCGATGCCATTGTGGACCATCTTGACGAAGTGGCCTGACCCACTGGGACCGACGTGTCCCCAGCCGAGGTCTTCACCAGGAGCCAGTGTCTTTAATACCGGTGCAATGTGATCAACAGCTTCTTCTTCGCCGCCGACCATCATGCTATAGCCTTCTGCCAGACCCCAAACACCGCCACTGGTGCCCACGTCCACCATGCGAATGCCTTTTTCCGCCAGCCCCTCAGCATGACGCATGGTGTCTTTGTAATTGCTGTTGCCACCGTCAATCACGATATCGCCCTCGGATAGTAGCTCGCCGAGTTTATCGAGTGTGCTTTCTGTCGGCCCACCTGCCGGGACCATCACCCACACCGAGCGCGGCACATCCAGCTTACCAACAAGCGCTTCCAACGAATCCGCACCCGTCGCGCCGTCTTTTTCAGCGCTGACGATGGCGTCTGCGTTGAGGTCCGTCACCACGACGGCGTGACCATCTTGTAAAAGGCGCTTGGTCATATTCGCGCCCATTTTGCCCAGACCAACCATTCCTATCTGCATGGCTTCCCTCTCCTTGATTGAAATGCGTGATGAGGCGATTGTTATGCACTAGACGCGGTGAGACAAAGAAACTACCGGGTTTTTCAGCAAACGCTTAATTGACTGGCGTGCTGGTCGCCACGTTCACACGTTCAGATGAATCAGCGGGTTAGCGCCCATGCACGCAAAATCTCGGCAACGCTCCACGCCTGCGCGAATGCACCGCGTGGATTGTGAGGTGCATCAGCGTCGAACACCTCATTGATATTGCCAACGACGCCCTCGCGTAAATTTTCAATGACGGGCAGTAGCAAACTGCGTGCTTTCGCCTTGTCACCATAAACGCGCAGGTGCGCCTCGACGAAGGGGCCAATCAACCAATTCCACACCGTACCCTGATGGTAGGCTGCGTCACGGGTGGCACGGTTGCCTCCATAACGACTCACATACGAGGGGTGATCGCGGTCCAACGAACGCAATCCACGGGGTGTCAGCAGACGGTTCTCGCACGCCTCTACGACGGCACGTTGCTGTGCCTCGGTAAGCAAGTTGCCCCCCAGCGATACAGCGATTAGCTGATTCGGGCGCAGGGATGCGTCTTTACCGTTGGGTCCACCGATCACATCATAGCAATAGCCGTCAAACCAGAAGCTATCAAAATTCTTCTTGACTTTGGCAGCAGCTATCACATATTCGCCATCCGGTACGCCCAACAAGCGTGCGAATTCCGCCATGATGCACAGCGCATTGTGCCATAGTGCGTTGACATCAACCGCTTTGCCAGTGCGCGGCGTGACCACCCAATCGTTGATCTTCACATCCATCCACGTCAACTGTACCCCCTCCTCACCCGCATATAGCAAACCATCGTGCGGGTCCATACGGATTTTGTAGCGCGTGCCTTTTATGTGCCAGCGAATAATATCCTCAAGCACGGGGAACAGGTCTGCAACCAGATCATCATCATGTGTGTGCGCATAATAGGCGCGAATCGCCTCAAAGAACCACAGCGTCGCATCGACTGTATTGTATTCGGGAATTTCCCCGGCATCAGGGAAGCGATTCGGGATCATGCCTTTATCCACAAAACGGGCGAATGTCCGCAGAATCTTCTCCGCGATTTCCGGGCGTCCAGTCGTCAATGTCAACCCGCGCAACGCGATCATCGTGTCGCGCCCCCAATCCCCAAACCAGGGATACCCCGCGATCACCGAGCGACCATCCGGCAGTTCTTCCGTCGAACGCTTGACGATAAACTGATCTGCCGCCAGCACAAGTTGGCGAATCTGTGGTTCTTGATCTGCCAAACCGCTCACTGATAGCAATGTTTCTTCGTAAGCACGCCGCCATTCGTAGGCTTTGTCGCCGTCAAGGTTGGCGTCAGATTGCATGGTTGCCACCACCGTCGCCGATTCGCCGGGTTTCAGCGTAATCTCCATGTGCCCCGCGTATAGATGATTGTCATAGACATCCTCACCACGAAAGTCCTCAATCGCCTTGTAGAAGTTCTTGTACCAGATGTGACGAGCATGGATGTTCACGTCACCACTAAGCACATAGAACGGTGGTGCCCCCTTGAAGGCGACGAATTGCAGACCGTTTTCCACCGGGTCAATCTGCCACATGCCTTCACTGCCGCCACCGTGATGGTCGCGGAAGTTCGCCATCACCTTTATCGACAGCTTGAGTACATCGCCACCGGTATGCGTATAGCGGACGTAGGTCGTATTTTTGCCCGGTTGCATCCAGATGCGTTTTTCGAGCGTGACGCCACCCACCGCATACGTCCACAGCGGCGTTCGCCCCTCCAGCGAAAAGCCGGTCATATGCTGGTTGCCAAGTGGTTCGATCTGGTCTGGCCCCCACTGATTCACGTAAAGGTCATAGGACTCACCACCGACAATAGCGATTTCATCCAGTTTAGCGACCGTCAGCGTGCGACCTAACGGGGGCTTAAGCGCAGATACAAGCAATCCGTGATAGCTGCGACTCAAAAGACCGGGAACAGTTCCCGCAGCATACCCGCCTATGCCATTCGTAACCAGCCATTCCAATTCACGAGATGCTTGCAGATTTTGTACGGTATCCGGGCCGAAATCGAGCATAAGAATCCTCGCTGACGTTGCGTTTCAGTGCATTACACTGCCACACATCATACGTGCAATCGCGCCATTTGGAAACTACTTATCGCGTGTTAGTGCAAAGCCATTCATAAACTGCTTTTGCAGCAGCACGAATAAAATAAGCGGTGGGATAGACGCAATGATCCCGGCGGTCATCAACAGACCGAAATCGCTCTGCGAACCCGTCGCCGCTGCCTGCCGCACACCGACTTGAAGCACCTGTTCGTTAAAATCGGTGATGAGGATATTGGGCCATGCGTACTGGTTCCACATGCTGATGAACTGAATCATGGCGTGGGCGGCGATCACGTTCCACGACATCGGCACCAGAATTGCAAACAGGAAGCGTAACGGAGTCGCGCCGTCAATTTGCGCGGCCTCTGCCAGTTCCTTCGGGATGTTGCTAAAGTGCTGACGGAACAGGAACGCGCCAACTGCGGTCGCCAGAAACGGCATCGTCAGCGCCAGCTTAGGGTTCGTCTGCAACCAGTCGAGATCGGCGACCAGACGAAACAGCGGTAGCAGAATAATCTCCGTCGGCATCAGCAGCGTTAACAGCACGATGAAGAACAGCACCCACTTGCCAGGAAAGCGAAAATACACAAACGCCAATCCTGCCAGCAGCGCCAGCACCGTCTTGCCAATGACGACTACCAGTGTAATCACGGTGGTGTTGTAGGTCAGTTGCCAGAACCCGCGATCTGTGAATAGCTGTTCGATGTTGTCGAGCAGATCATTCCCCGGCGGGAACAATTGTGGCGGAAAAAACAGCGATTCCTGCTGTGTGAGTGTCGCCACCTGAAGCGCATACAACGCGGGCAGCGCGACCAGAAAGCACACGATCATCAGGCCGATATGCACGCCCCAACGCGTTTTTGGGCGGGTGGCTTTCTTACCGATGGTTTCAATAGCGACCAGAACCGTCTGGCGATTGGGTGTCGGTTGCATCGTAGCCCCCTTAGCTCGAATACGTGACGCGATTTTCAACAAAGCGGAACTGTACTAGCGTGATCCCGGCCACCAGCAAAAACAGGATGATTGACTGCGCTGCCGGACTGCCCAACTGCGCCCCGGACATAAACGAATCTTCGTATAGCTTGAAGATCAAAACCTCGGTCGCGCCGCCATCCTGACCCGCCATGCCCAGCGGGGGGCCGCCTTGAGTCAACGTATCGACCGCGCCATAAATGCCATAAAACGCATATGTGACGTTGGTCACCAGCAAGAAAAACGTGAACGGTGAAAGCAGCGGGAACGTAATCCGCACGAAGCGCTGAAACACGTTCGCGCCGTCGATCTGCGCGGCTTCGAGCAGGTCTTTGGGGATGTTCTGCAACCCGGCGACGTAAAATAAAATATTAAAGCCGAGGATGTTATACACCGACGCGAAAATCACCACCCAGGGCGCAAGGTTCGGATCGGTGAACCAGTTGAGTGTCTCGCCCGTAAATTCATATAGCGCATAGTTGATGAGTCCGCCGCGCCCCTGACGGAACATCGCCAGAAAGATCGCGCCCACCACTACCGGAGACAGTGCATAGGGCCAGATCAACAGCGTGCGATAGATGCTCGCGCCGCGCACATTCTGAGAGGCCAGCAGCGCGATACTCAGCGCCAGCGACATGCCAAGTACCACAATCGCCGCCATCAACAGCAGCGTAATGACGAAACTGTTCTGGTAGATGGTATCGCTCGCCACATCCACGTAGTTTTCGAGGCAGACAAAGTTTACATTGCGGAAGCGCTGGCGGTTCAACGACAGGGTCGCCACCTGAATCGCCGGATAATAGAGAAACACGATCAAGGCCAGCAGCGTCGGCGCGAGGAAAACGGCAGGCAGCGTCACACCTTTAAAATAGCCAGATGTGCCCTCGTCGTTTTTGCGGCGTCCCCGGCGCAGCGCGAAAGTCCATACGGGTAATAGTAGCAATAGCGCACTCGCCGCCGTGACCAGCAAGCCGATTTGCTGCTCAATTGGCGCGACTTCACCCGTGTAGGTGCAATGCTGCATCGGCGCGGCGAGAATCTGCGCACCAACCGCACCCGCGATTGCGCCGACCAAACCGCCCTGAAGGGTGATACGCAGCGCATCGGGGCGAATCAGCCACTGGAACGTATTCCCGCTAAACGTCGTGCGGACATCGCCCTGCGCAAAATAGCCGATCACCAGCGAAGCGACCACACCAATCACCAGCGCATACAATAGTGCCACGCCCACGAGATACGCCGCGAACGCCGCCACCAATCCACCGAGCAGCGATTCACCCGAAGGACCGGGCAGCGAGATAACATCACGGGCAGATAGGGCGATCAGCGCGGTCGTCACTGCGCCGAAGACACCGCCAACTAACAGCGAACCGAGCAATGGCCCCGCCGGAACATTCGCATAATAATCGAACACACTGCCAAACGCGCCCGGTATCGCGACAACGCCATCCCCGATGAATTGCAGCAGACGCAGCAGTCCCTCGCGCTCCACGAAGACAAACCACAGCGAGAACGCGCCGGTCAGCAGCGCCACGCCCCACGCCCACCATTGATCAAACCGGAATCGTGTTTCCATAGATTTCCCCTCTCCAAACAAAACGCGGGGCGATGAACTGAGTCAATCGCCCCACGAGAGTACCGTATGTATGCGCTGTGGGAAAAACTATTCCACGTCGCGGTTATAGTCAGCGAGCGCGGCGTTTGCCTGCTCCGCGCCTGCGGTCAGCGCTTCCAGCGGATTCGCACCGTTATCGACGACGCTCTGGAAAGACTGAATCAGGATACTGGTCACCTCTGCCGAAGGGCCGATGACCGCGCCCGCTGTTGCAACGGTGTTTTCGGTGTTGGCAAGCTGATCGAAGGCGATGGAGAAGGCAGGATTCGCTTCAAACCAGTTCGCCGCCGGGAGTGCGACACGCTCGCCTGTCTCAGGATCAACCAGCAGCGTGTTGTCTTCCGGCAGATTTTCGAGGTATTCGACCGACGAGAAGCGAATCGGCAGATAGCCGCTACCGGCGTGCCACACCGCGCCGTTGACCGCATTCGTCAGGAAGAACACAAAATCATTGGCGGCCTGAAGTTCCTCGTCGCTCTGATCAACTGCCAGCCACAAAGCCCCGCCACCGATGGTCACGCCGAGGGTGGCGTCCTCATTCGGGACAATCAGTGGTTCCACACCCAGATCGAACAATGCGAACTGCTGGAACAGTGCCAGACCCGCCGTACTGTTGATAGTCATAGCGGTTTGCCCGGTCAAAAACGAGATACCCGCCGCGTTGTATGCGCCGGAACCAGTGGAACCATCATAGATATAGTAACCGTTGGCCGCCAGATCACCCCACCACGTCGCAATATCAAGCATCGGGTCACTGGTGAACAGTACTTCGTCGGCACGTCCGCTGCGCCCGTTGTCATTATTGACGTATTCCTGCCCCTGCATAGCGATCCACTGCAACGCAAACCACGCATCCATGGGCCAGTTAATACAGCCCTGAAGGTCGAGCGCTTCGGCAGTCATCAGCGCTTCACAGGCAGCGGTAACTTCGGCAAAGGTGCGCGGCGGACTGTCAGGATCGAGTCCGGCAGCGGCGAACATATCACGGTTGATGAACATGACCGGGTTCGAGATGTTCCACGGCATCGCCCAGAAGTCCTCGCCCACGTCGAAGAATCCGCGTACAGAGGGCAGCAAATCATCGAGTGTGGCAAGCTGTTCTTCGCTGGCAACGCCGCTAATCGGCGCGAAGTAACCGGAGTCGATGGCCTGTTGCGTCAGGCCGCTTTCTACCTGCACAATATTATAAGCGTCGCCTTGATCAGCGGTACGCAACGCGGCGTTGAACGTTTCTTCATAGCTGGAATCAGCGACGGCGGTTTCTGCCGTCACGATCACACCGGAATTGGCTTCGTTGTACTCGTCAATGATTGACTGCAACACCAGGGGTCGAAAATCGTCACTAAAGATATGCACGAACGAAATTTCAATCGGGTCATCCTGTGCAGCAGCAAAACCAGGCAACAGACTCAATGCAGCGAACAGTAAAACTATCGAAAAACCGAATCTCTTCACGGGTTAATCTCCTCAATACATGTTTATATAGCGTCAGACGTTACCGTATACAGCGCAACATCTGATGTGACTCGCTTTAAGCGCGTGCTAAGTGACTGTTAAATTCTCTGCTTAATCAAACCAGAAGGGATTTGTCCAGGCAAAGCCGCCACGATGATCGCGCACGATGACGCGCCCAAAGGGACTGTTGAAATTTGTCAGATCAAGTTCGACATCACGCACGCCATTGCCAAACACCTTGACCGAGTTCCAGCCATGCCCGACGACGAAAACGCGCTCGGCAGGCGAGCAGTGCAGTGCGATCTTATCGCCCGCGGACACCTCCATATCATAGATTTGCGGTCCGGTGCTGGAATAGTAGTATCCAGCTTTGAGCGCTTCGAGCAGCGCTTCTGGCGAATTTTCCTCGGCTTTGACCTGCACCCATCCGAGGCCGACATCACCGCGTTCCGGGTTAAAGTGGGCGTCATCGGTCGCGCAGGCAGTGTAGCGATGTCCGCGCATGGTCAACAAATCAAAGATGTCCCAACTCAGGGCCTTCGCATTGTGGTCAGCGGACGTACCGTTAAAAATCTCAATCGCGTGAATCGGCCCCAGCGACAGAATATCGGCTTCGCTCAAACCATACCAACTCGGATGCGCCGCCGCCACAAACGCCCCGGCATCCAGTGCCCGCTGCGCGATTTGCGGCCCGGTTTCGCCGTCTTTTCGCGGGGCAAAATCCAGCGGCAGACCGACCGCCAGAATGTGCCACAAATGACCAAGCTCGGTTTCGCCTGCGTGTAGTTCTGCGCCGAAGATTGTCGTGAAGTCACCGGTGCGATAGGGAGAAGTATCCACGACTGGATAGTCATATGCGGGCAAAAAATGTTCTGTCAATGCGAGAAAATCATAACCGAGTTCACGGTAGGTACGGCAGACATCCTCCGCCGAAATATGCCCGTCAGATTCGGTCGAATGCGTATGTATATTCCCTTTGTAGAAGCGTCCCGGTTGGTCAAATGGCAGTCCGTACATGCTCTCTCCTGAGATGTGAAAAACAAACGGCGCGATGCGAACACCGCGCCGGAATCAACTTGATCTGGTTACTTACAATAGCGGTTGAACCAATTGACCATGTGCTCAAGGCGGCTAACGCGATGCTTCGGCTCTCCACTTCGGCTCAGTTCGTGACCGTCACGCGGATAGCGCAGCATCTCGACGGTTCCGCCACTACGCCGCACAAACGCGAACAACTGCTCCGCCTGTTCAATGGGTACGCGATAATCGTTTTCCGCGTGGATGAGTAAAACAGGCGTCTTCATGTTTTGTGCGTAAGCCAGCGGCGAATGCTTCCATAATAGCGCGTGATCTTCCCAGGGTTCCACGTCGAATTCCGACGAAATCAGCATGGGAACATCACTTGTCCCGTAGAAACTATTGAGATTATACACGCCACGCTGCGACACCGCCGACGCGAAGCGATCCGTATGCCCGATGATCCACGCCGTCATATAACCGCCATAAGATCCGCCCGTAATCGCCATACTCGACTCATCCACGAAGCCCTTTTCCAGCAGCGTATCCACACCCGCCATGATGTCTGCATAGGCGACATCGCCCCAGGCAGCGTGCAGGGCACGCAAAAATCCTTCACCGTAGCCGTCGCCGCCGCGTGGATTGCAGTAAAAGGCCACATATCCGCTTGCCGCGTGGACCTGCCACTCATGAAACATGGTGTGTTCACTCGGTCCCCACATGACGTGCGGCCCACCGTGAATGTTCAGCGCCAGTGGATACTGCTTGCCTTCCTCATATCCCACCGGGAGGATATACCATCCCTGAATCTCGTCACCGTCGGGATTGGTAAAGCGCATTTCGTGCGTTTCCTGCACAATGACTTCATTTAAGAACGACTCGTTGAGCGCGGTCACCATCTTGAGTTCGCTCTCACCGGGAGCGAGAAAGCACAGTTCCGGCGGGATGGTCGGCGTGCTGGCGATGTAGGCAATTTCACCGTTCGGCCCTACATCCAGCGCTGACGCCGTGAATGTACCGTCGAACAGGCGCGTGACTTCGCTATCATCAAGGTTAAAGCGATACAGATGCCCATCCCCCCAATCATTGACCGCGCAAATCAGCGCCGACGAGTCCGGCGTCCATTCGTAGCTAGTGTACTGGCGATCGAGTTCGATGTTCAAATCACGGACTTCGCCGCCGTCAATAGGCATCACCGAGAGGCGCGTGATCGATTCGGTCAGGCTGCGACCTTCGTTCGGCGTGCGTGCAAATGCGAGTGTCTTGCCATCCGGCGACGGCAGCGGTGCGAAACAGGCGTAACCATCTTCGGTGATACGTTCCGACTCGCCACCCGCGACCGGGACACGGTAAATAGCACTCCTGCGGAAGGGTTCGTCGGCTTCAGGGTCGATAGCGCGGGCGAAATACAGCCAGTCGCCATCCATTGACCAACGTCCCGCCGAGTGGTCTACGTCAATACCGGTCAGGCGATTCGATTTCGCTTCATCGCCTTCAAGCCCCTCTGCTACTGGAACTACATATACCTGTGTAAAACGGTCCCCGCGCATACTCGTCCCCTGACGATAGGGAATGCGATACATCGGGTACGGGTCCCAGCGATTTTTCTCGTCTTCATCCTTGCGTTCCTTGCGATGCTTGCCTTCCAGTTGATCGCGGGGCAGGTCTTCTGCCTCGCCGGAATCCTCTTTAGCGCGTTCATCGGCGTTCATTGGAGCGAGATAGGCAATCTGCGAGCCATCCGGCGACCATGCCGGGGCCATCGCGCCATTCGCAGCGGAAGTCAGCGCACGCGGTTCACCACCGGGAGCCGACACAGGTAGCAAATACACCTGCGGACGGTCCCCACGCGCCGACACAAACGCCAGTGTCTTGCCATCCGGCGACCAGCGCGGCGACGAGTCCTTGCCGCTGCGGGTAATCTGGACCGGGTCACCGCCACTGATCGGGTATAACCAGATATTGCGCTTGTATCCGTTTTGCATTTGATCCGGTTGGGCGCGGACAAAAGCCACCCACAACCCATCGGGGCTAATCTGCGGGTCTTCTGTATAGACGATCTTGTACAGGTCGTCTATTTCTATCGGGCGTTTTTCATCAGTCAAAATGTAGAATCCTCGTTTGAAATTTATTTAAACGAGGCGATTATAGCGCGGATTGCCGGATTGCCAATCATCACAGGCTCATACATCATAATACCGGCACGCCCCCTTGAGATCGCGCCGGTAAAGAATATACATCTACGCCCTCATACCTTCCCAGACAGATTCTTCCAGCTTGGCGACGACATGCTCAATGATGTCAAGCGCCTGCTCCATTTCCTCTTTGCTGATCGTCAGCGGCGGCGCGATACGCAGCACACTGGTCCCTGCACCGAGGGTCAGCAGACCATTCATAAAGCACTCGTCCACCACCTGATTGCGGAAGTCATAGGCAGGTTCACCGTCCGGCTGTACGAACTCCACGCCGATCATCAGGCCCTTGCCTTCCACACGTTTGATCGACGGATGATCGCGCATGAACTTCGTCATACGTTCCAGCGTGTAGTCACCGACTTCGGCGGCGTTCTGCATTCCGCCTTCATGGACGAGTACGTCAATCGTTGCACTGCCAACCGCGCACGCCATCGGGTTGCCACCAAACGTACTTGCGTGTGCGCCGGGGATCCACTTGCCCATGATGTCACTATGCGCGACAATAGCCCCAATCGGAAAACCCGAACCCAGCCCCTTCGCCATGCAAACGATATCGGGCCGGACGCCCCAGTGTTCCATCGCCAGCCATTTTCCGGTGCGCCCTGCACCAGATTGAATCTCGTCGGCAATCAGCAATATACCGTACCTGTCGCACATCTCACGCAGGCGCGGCAGGAAGTCATCATGTGGCAGCAGATAGCCGCCCTCGCCCTGAATCGGCTCCACGATCACAGCAGCGATTTCATCTGGCGGAAACTTTTTCTTCATCACAAAGTTTTCGATAAAACCGACTGCATCACACCAGCACTGTGAACAAGCATCACCGCCATTGCACTGACTCTTCGCCGGATAGGGCACATGTTCCACGCCACCGGGGATGAAGTCATACCCCGCACGCTGGATCGCCTTACTTGCCGTCACCGACAGCGCACCCGCCGTCCGACCGTGAAAAGCGCCATAGAAGCCAATAACATAGCGGCGATTCGGATCCTGATAGCGGGCCAGTTTCAACGCGGCTTCGACCGCCTCTGTACCCGAATTACCGAAGTAGACCATAATGTCTTCTGGCTTTTCAGCCTTGTTGATCGCCGTCACCTGCTGGAGCTTTTCCGCCAGTTCGACCTGTTCCGGGCTAAAGAAATCCGTCGCGCCGATGTGAATATATTTGTCGGCCTGCGTCTTAATCGCCTCAACGATCTTGGGGTGACGGTGCCCGGTCGAAAGCACCGCGATCCCGGCGGCAAGGTCAATATACTCATTGCCATCCACATCCCAGACCTTCGAGCCTTCGCCATGACTCATCACAAAGCCATACGAACGGGTGTACGACGGTGAAACTGACTTTTGATCACGTTCTATGTAATTTTTTGAGCGTGTGTGGTTCTCACGGAAGACGAATTGCGCCATGAGCCTGCATCCTTTTGTTAAAATTGGTGAAATCAACTTGTGTAATATGCACATTAGGGCAACGAAAGTATAGTCCCGCGATGCGTCCTCGTCAAGCGGATCAACCGTGTTGCAAGCGCTTGCATGTGTTAAAATCGAAGGCGTATATTTAGACAAACGACGCAACCTCGAAAGGATTTTTGAATGAGCGATTACACACCCAAACCTGAAGATAAGTTTACCTTTGGCCTGTGGACGGTTGGCAATGTTGGGCGCGACCCCTTCGGCAACCCCACCCGTGAGGCAAAGACCCCGGTCGAACTGGTGCATCTGCTGGCAGAAGTCGGCGCGTATGGTGTGAACTTCCACGATAACGATCTCGTGCCTATTGACGCCACGCCCGCCGAACGCGACCAGATCGTCGCCGACTTCAAGAAGGCGCTGGACGAAACCGGCCTCGTCGTGCCGATGGCGACGACAAACCTGTTCACCGACCCGGCTTTCAAGGACGGCGCGTTTACATCCAACGACCCGAAGGTCCGCGCCTATGCCCTGCAAAAGACCATGAGTGCAATTGACCTCGGTGTCGAGTGCGGCGCGAACGTCTACGTCTTCTGGGGCGGGCGTGAAGGTACCGAAACCGACGCCACCAAGAACCCGGCAGACAGCATCAAGCGCTTCCGTGAGGCGTTTAACTTCCTCAGCGAATACGTAATCGATCAGGGCTACGATCTCAAGTTCGCGCTGGAACCAAAGCCCAACGAACCCCGTGGCGACATCTACAACGCGACTGTCGGCGCACTGCTGGCCTTCATCGAAACACTCGATCACCCGGAAATGGTCGGCGTGAACCCCGAAGTCGCCCATGAACACATGGCAGGGCTGAACTTCCTGCACGCCGTCGCGCAGGCATGGGAATCGGGCAAGTTGTTCCACATCGACCTGAATGACCAGATGTTCGGTCGCTACGATCAGGACTTCCGCTTTGGTAGCGCCCTGCTCAAGCAAGCCTTCTTCCTCGTCAAGTTCCTCGAAGACGTGAAGTATGACGGCAGCAAGCACTTCGACGCCCATGCCTATCGCACATCCGGCTATGAAGATGTGAAGCACTTCGCACGCGGTTGTATGCGGACCTACCTGATCCTCAAAGAAAAAGCTGAGAAGTGGAACGCCGACAGCGAAATTCAGGCACTCGTGCAGGAAATCAACGCCGATGACGGATCGCTCTCGTATCTCAGTAGTGGATACAGCAAGGACGCTGCCGACAAGCTCAAGGCCGAATCCTTCGACCGTGTAGCACTGGGTGCACGCAACCTGCCCTACGAGCATCTCGACCAACTGACCATCGAGCTGCTGCTCGGCGTGCGCTAGAGACGATCATGGCCTACTTGCTTGGTCTGGACATCAGTACGACGGGGGCGAAAGCCCTCGTCATTGACGATAAGGGAACGGTGATCGCGGCACATTCGACACCGCAGCCCATCAGCAACCCGCAACCGCTATGGAGCGAACAGAATCCATCGGATTGGTGGGAAGGCATGGCGGCTTCGATCCGTGCTGCATTGAGTGAAGCCAATCTTACCGGAGACGACATCGCCGCCATCGGCATCACCGGGCAAATGCATGGACTCGTCATGCTGGACGCATCCGGCGAAGTGCTGCGCCCCGCTATCCTGTGGAACGACGGACGCACACAGAAACAGTGCGATGACATCACCGAGAAAATCGGATTCGAGCGCCTTATCGAACTGACAGGCAATCGTGCCCTGACCGGGTTCACCGCGCCGAAAATCCTATGGGTGCGGGATAACGAACCTGAAATCTACGCGAAGACAGCGCATATCCTGCTGCCGAAAGACTATATCCGCTACAAGCTGACGGGCGATTACGCCACTGATCTCGCGGGTGCAGCGGGAACGTCCTTGCTCAACGTAGCCAAACGCGAATGGTCGGATGAAGTGATTAACGCACTCGAAATCCCCCGCGAGTGGCTGCCCAGTACGCACGAAGGCCCCGAAATTACCGGAACTATCAGCGAAGCGGGTGCAGCCGCCACTGGACTCAAAGCCGGGACGCCTATGGTCGGCGGCGGCGGCGATCAGGCAGCGGGTGCAGTCGGCATGGGCGCGGTCGAGCCGGGTATCATCGGCCTGACGGTCGGTACATCGGGCGTTGTGTTCGCGCCGCTGCCTAAATATGCTTACGAGCCGAACGGCGCACTGCACGCCTTTTGTCATGCCGTACCCGGACAGTGGCATTTCATGGGCGTGATGCTGAGCGCAGCGGGCAGTCTTCAATGGTATAAAGACACCCTCGCCCCGGATATCGACTTTGACGATTTGCTGGCTCCAGCGGCGGATATTCCACCGGGCGCGGAAGGGCTGTACTTCCTGCCTTATCTGACCGGGGAACGCACACCCCACCCCGATCCGCTGGCACGCGGCGCATTCATCGGTCTGACGACACGTCATACCCAGGCCCATATGACCCGTGCCGTTCTCGAAGGTGTAGCGTTTGGGCTAAAGGACTCGTTTACGCTCATCAGTGAAGCCGGATTGCCGGACGAGATCGAAGTCCGCGTGAGTGGCGGCGGCGCTAAGAGCCTGGTCTGGCGGCAGATTCTCGCCGATGTGATCGGCGCGACACTCGTCAGCGTCAGCACGACCGAGGGCGGCGCATACGGCGCGGCACTGCTGGCATCTGTCGGTGCGGGGATTTACCCCGACGTGCAGACCGCCTGCCGCGAAACCATCACCACTAGCGAGGCGACCCCGCCGGGTGAAAATAGCGCAGCCTACGAAGCGCTCTACGCCACCTACCGCGAACTGTATCCGCTGCTAAAAGACACCTTCGCCAAACTGACGTAACCTCAGGACAGAATTGTGAGGGCAGGGTATATAACCCTGCCCTCACCGCCTTAGAATTCGCTGAAGTCGGCAGCACATAGTTGTGACGCTCTGCTACAATAAAATCTGATTTACCCGAATCAGGAACATACCAATCATGGACGATCAGACCTTCAAAGAAGCGCTTCGACAGTGGGTAGCAGGCGTGACCGTCGTCACCACCAAACATGACGACACCCTGCACGGCATGACCGCCAGTTCATTTACCAGCGTCAGCCTCAACCCGCACCTGATCCTCGTCGCGCTCGGTAAACACCTCTACACACACGAATTGATCGAGAAATCAGGTATTTTCGCCGCCAACATTCTGCATACCGGGCAACTTGAATGGGCCAAGCGCTTCGCCGGGATGTACCCCGATATTGAGGATCGCTTCTTTGACATTGACCACACGACCGCCAAAACAGGTGCGCCGATTCTGCCCGGTGTCGTCGCGTGGGTGGATTGTCAGGTCGAGCACGCTTACGCCGCCGGAGACCATACGATTTACGTGGGGCGCGTTGTTGCCGCAGCGGGATCAGGCGGCAACGATCCGCTGCTGTATCATAACCGGACATGGGGTAAGTTCGCCGCGACGGACGACCAGTAATGCAGTTGCTTGGCAAAATCGTTCTGCTGCAAATTCAGACCGAACCCATGAAGACCGGTTCCGGTGCAGATCGTATCTACCGCACGAAGCCCCTGCGCCAGATAAACGCGCTACGCATTACAGATAAGGGCGTGTTCGGCCTTACAAACGACGATCAAGAAGTCATGGACGTGCATCATGTCGATCATCGCGCATCGCGCAATCGTGGCGGCGCGAACGGTCTTTCGTTCAACTTCACCGGACATTATGAATCCATGCGCCAGCGCTTTGGCGAACACATAGAAGACGGTTTCGCAGCAGAAAACATCCTCATTGCGCGGGATGGTGTGCTGCCGCCGGAGACATTCGCCAGCGAGCAAGTCGTCATCGAAAGCGCGACGACCGGCGAGCAAATCCGCCTGATTGATGTGTTCGACGCCGCACCTTGCGAACCCTTCGCTCGCTTCGCTGTTGGCGAGAAAGAACATGGTGCGGACCTCAAAGCTACCCTACAGTTTTTAGACAACGGGCGGCGCGGATTCTACGCCACCCTGCCCCGACGCCAACAGAACGCGGTGATTCGTATGGGCGATAAGGTCTACGTGGTGGACTAAACAAGCTCTTCCGCAGCCATCGCCGCGCCGATGATCCCGGCGTCGTTCAACAACTGCGCGGGGACAATATCCGCTTTCGTGTCCAAATAGTGAAAGAATTTATCGTGTTTTTTACTGACTCCGCCTCCGAAAATAAACAGGTCTGGCGAAAACAGAAACTCGACATGCTGTAGATATTCATTAACGCGCTTCGACCACTTCTTATACGACCAGTCCTTTTTCTTGCGGATTGAATTTGCGGCGCGGCGCTCGGCATCTTTGCCCCGCACTTCAAGATGTCCGATTTCTGTATTTGGTAGCAGATGCCCATTGATAAACATAGCGCTGCCGATCCCGGTGCCAAAGGTGAGGATAATAACCACGCCCTCATGTCCCTTGCCCGCGCCGAACTTCATTTCGGCAATACCCGCCGCATCTCCATCATTAAGGATTTTCACCGGGCAGCCCGTCACACGCTGGAAGATACGATGCCCATCTGTGCCGATCCAGTCATCATCGACATTTGCCGCGCTGTGCATGACGCCGTTCTTGATAATCGCGGGGAAGGTGCAGCCAATCGGCCCTTTCCATTTAAAATGCTTGACGATCTCGCCCACTACTTCCGCGACCGGCTCCGGTTTCGCGGGTTG
>DAOTXA010000446.1:0-3123 GCA_034435595.1 Anaerolineae bacterium
ACCGTCGGTGGTATCCAGAACATCCTCGCCGGACGCCAGAGCATGACCGTCTACAAGGCGATCAAGGCCCAGGCCGAAGCCGCCGCTGAACTGGCAATCGCCATCGCCAGCGGTCAGGACACCAGCGAGTTTGTGACCGGTTCCGTCAACAACGGCACCAACGACATCCCGTCTGTGCTGCTGACCCCCGTTGCCGTGACTGCCGACAACATCGCTGAAACCGTCATCGCCGATGGCTTCCGGTCCTGGGACGACATCTGCGTCGGTGAATTTGAAGAGTTCTGCCCCGCAGACCGCTAACCCGGCACGGTGTAGTTCCACATAATCAACACGAGAGGGATGCTCACCGGGCATCCCTTTCTGCAAATAAATCAGGTGTTAGTCGTTAGTTCTTAGTTTTTAGTTTCTCGTTTCCCAAAGACAAGTTTGTGCTGGCGAAACGAACTGATGACTAACAACTAATGACTGATCAATATTCATAAAGGACACTCATTTTGACAGCCCAACCCTTACTTGAAACACGGGGCGTCAGCAAGCGTTTTGGCGCGGTGCAGGCGCTCAAGAAAGTCGATTTTGACGTGTATCCGGGCGAAGTCATCGCGCTCGTCGGCGACAACGGCGCGGGTAAATCGACGCTGGTCAAAGGCATCGCCGGTATCTACAACTTCGATGAGGGCGAAATCCTGTTTGACGGCAAGCCCGTTCACATCCACCAGCCCCGCGAAGCCTCGCGCCTGGGCATCGAAGTCGTATATCAGGACCTCGCCCTCGCCGATAACCTCGATGTAGTCGCCAATATGTTCCTCGGACGCGAGTGGAATCAGGGCATTCCCGAATCCACCGACGATGACGCCGACAGGCAGGTCAACCCCATCGTCCGCTTCTTCCGCAATTTGCTGCCCATGAACGAAGTCGTCATGGAAAAGCAGGCGGTCAAAACGCTGGACGAGCTATCGGTGACGACGCTGCAATCGGTGCGCCTGCCAGTCGCCTCGCTTTCTGGTGGACAGCGACAGTCGGTCGCCATTGCTAAAGCCGTGTTGTGGGATAGCCGCGTGGTCATCCTCGACGAGCCAACCGCCGCCCTCGGTGTCGCGCAGACGCGGCAGGTGCTTGATCTGGTGCGCCGTCTGGCAGATAAGCAACTTGGCGTCGTGATTATCTCGCACAACCTGCACGATATCTTTGAAGTCGCAGATCGCATCACCGTGCTGCGCCTCGGTCAAAAGATTCGCACCTATCACGTAAGTGAAACTGACCAGCAAGAGATTGTCCACGCGATCACCGCCGGACAACTCGAAAACGTTCCGGGGATGGCATAATTATGGCAACACTCCAACAAAATCCTGATAGCGCACTGCTCGCCAGTCAAACCGCACAAACCCCTATGGAATATGCACGCCAGCAGTGGCAGCGCATTCGTGCCGGGGACCTCGGCAGTTTGCCTGTTGTATTTGGCCTCGTGGTGATTGCCGTCATCTTTCAATCACAGTCTGACGTATTCCTGACCCCGCGTAACCTTGTCAACATCGTGGTACAAATGGCGGGCATCGCCATTATCGCTTACGGCATCGTATTCGTGCTGCTGCTGGGCGAAATTGACCTATCCGTCAGCTATATTAGCGCGGTGGGCGGTGTTGGCGTAGCAATCTTACTGCGCGACTCACTCGTTTACGATTACTTAAGCTGGATGGACTGGTGGAACGTCATCCCGATTGCGCTGTTCGCCACAACGATGATCGGGATTGCGCAGGGATTGCTGATTGTCGCGTTTCAGTTACCCTCGTTTATCGTCACATTGGGTGGATTCCTGATCTGGAGTGGTGTGGTTCTCCTCATCATCGGCGAAGGCGGCACAGTCAACATTCAGAACCCGGTCGTGCGTAATCTGGCGAGCGAGGTGCTGCCGACCGCATGGACGTGGATCGTAACCATGATCCTCGTCGGGCTATTCGCCGCACGCGAGTTCTATACGGCGAGGATCCGCCGCCGCGCTGGGCTACGCGCCAAACCACAGTCAATCCTTCTGGCGCAAACTGCGATTATGATCGTCGCCGGGGCCTACATCGCTTACCTGTTTAACATCGACCGTGCGCCGCCGCGTGCCACGATTCCGCAGCAGGGGATGCCCGTCATCGCTGTGATTATGATGCTGTTCCTGATCGTACTGACCTTCATCGCCGAAAACACGCGCTTCGGACGTTACGTGTACGCCGTCGGCGGCAACAAGGAAGCGGCGCGGCGTGCCGGTATCCGCGTGGAACGTATCCGCGTGATCGTGTTCGGTATCGCCGGATTCATGGCGGGGATGGGGGGCATTGTCCTCGCCTCGCGTCTTAAATCAGTTGCGCCCGATGCGGGCGGCGGTGACCTGCTGCTGTTCGTGATTGCGGCTGCCGTCATCGGCGGTACGAGTTTGTTCGGTGGACGCGGCAAGGTATCCAGCGCACTGCTTGGAGCCGCCGTCGTCGCCGCCGTCGAAAACGGCATGGGCCTCGTTAGCCCCAGTTCCGGTGTCAAGTTCATCGTCACCGGCTTGGTGTTGCTGGCGGCTGTCATCATTGACGCGCTGTCACGCCGCCGCCAGACGCGCAGCGGTCTGCGGTAAATCAGACAAGCCTGCAACCCAATGTACAGGGGCGACCGATCCGTCGCCCCATGTACCAATTCCGGTAGAACCAGCGAGATTTGCTTGAGCCAGTTTTAATCGCCTGCCGGGGCCGGAACTGCGTCCGCACCTGTTTCGATTCGCGGCGCAGGCGGCGCGGATTTCGGCAGCAGCAAAGCGACCATGCCCGCCAATGCGATTGATAATGCGACGAGGTGAAACGCATTCGTCAGTCCAATTTGATCCGACAACACGCCGATAATAAATGTGCCCAGCGCACCGACCCCGAAGATCGTGCCCAGAATCGCACCGGATGCGAAGCCTTTCCCGCTGGGCATCAAATCCTGCGCCTGCACGACGATGAGACTATGCGAGCCACCACTCAGCCCGCCCGCCGCAATCGCCAGCGCGAAGGCGAACAAACCATCCGCGTGCGGCAGCAGAAAGAACATCGGCGCAGACGACAGCATACTCAACAGCAGCATCGAACGCGTGCCAAAACGGTCGGCTAATCC
>DAOTXA010000447.1:0-5190 GCA_034435595.1 Anaerolineae bacterium
TTGAGGTCGGCGAGGAGCGCGACAACATCGCCTATAACGGTTCCGCGCCGCTGGTATGGGAGATCAATCTGACCCAACAGGCCGGTGTTTCGCTCGACTACGAGACGAATAGCGGCAGTGGCACGCTTGACCTGACCGATTTGCGACTGACCGCGCTGCGTCTTAACCTCAACAGCGGCGATGTGACTGCCACATTACCGGGTACGGAATCCGGTTATGATGTGGAGGTCGAACTCAATTCCGGCGATGTAACGCTCAATATGGATGTTGGCTCGTCCGGTGCGATCTCCAGTCAGCTTAATTCCGGCACGCTGACCGTCAACTTCGAGGAGCGTGCTAATCATGTGATTACGCATAACTCGAATTCCGGCGACGTGACCTATAACGTGCCGGATGGTGCGGCGGTGCGCGTCAACGTGGCGAGTATGAACTCCGGCGAATTTAACGCTAATTTCGACGGTTTAACCCTGGTCAGTGGGGAAGCGGATGATGAAAGCATCTGGGAAACCGCCGGGTACGCCGACGCCGGGTCGCAGATCGACATCACCGTTGAGGTCAATTCCGGTACGGTGACAGTAGAGTGAGATTGGCGATTGGCTTTTAGCCACAATTGAAACACAAAAACGAGGCGTCCTTTGATGACGCCTTGTTGCGTTCTTTGTGATTTGTATGCGGTGTAATTTCTTCAAAAAACGGTAAAATGACAATTGATATTCTTTCGAAAATTCAGGGAAACGCCATGCAACAGGCTGCGCCACACAGCGTATATGTCGTCTTTAAAACACACCTCGATATTGGCTTTACCGGCTATGCTGCCGATGTGATTGAGCAGTATATTGACCAATTTATTCCCGCTTCAATTGCTTTAGCCCAACAGCTTAAAGGGACTTCTACGCCATTTATTTGGACGACTGGCGCATGGTTAATTGATACAGCCCTGGAACGCGGCACGCCTGAACAGCGTCGCAAACTGGATGCAGCCATTACGGACGGCCTCATCGTATGGCATGGGCTACCGTTTACACCGCACTTTGGTTTGATGGATGCTGATCTGGTTCGGCATGGGCTTCAAATTGCCCGACGGCTTGACCAACGCTACGGACGTAAGACCATTGCCGCCAAAATGACCGATGTTCCCGGTCATACCCGCGCCATCGTCCCACTGTTGGCGGAAGCCGGAATCGAATTTCTGCATATTGGGGTCAACGCGGCTTCTGCGGTGCCGGATGTACCGCCTCTGTTTCGATGGGTAGATCGTGCGACTAACACCGATGTCGTTGTCGCCTATCATGATAGCTATGGAGATATGATCACTTTTGACGGGTTAGACGCAACGCTGGCCCTGATGATGACCAATGACAATCATGGCCCGCCTACGATTGAAGCGGTACAAGAAGCCTATAAGCGCATCGCCCAAGATAACCCCGGTGCGACGCTGCAAGCGGGGACGCTGGACGACTTCGCCTATGCGCTGCGGGCGGTGCGCGATCAACTGCCACTTATCGAAGATGAAATCGGTGATACGTGGTCACACGGTCTTGGTACTGACCCGAAAAAAGTCAGCCGGCAGCGGCGATTGCTGACCTTGCGTACCAAACTCTGCACTGGTGAGAATCCCCCCGATGCGACGGCTCTAAAGGCACTGAATGATGCACTTCTGCTAACGGCAGAACACACCTGGGGTATGGATGAAAAGACCTGGCTCAATGATTACACTCATTATACGCCGGATCAATTGCGTCAGGTGCGCCAGCAAAAACACTTTCGCGCTTTTGCCGCCAGTTGGCAAGAACAGCGCGATTACATCGAAGGTATGTTAAAAACGATTGCGAACACGTCACTTGGTCAATCTGCTGAAGAAGCCCTGACGCAAGCGCTACCGCAGCGTTTGCAAAAACATGTGTATCGCAGCACCGAAGATGATACACGCATTCGTTCGCGCTACTTCGAGGGCGTGTTTGATGCTGAAACCGGGGCAATTACAAAGCTGGTGGATCGTCGAAGCGGTCATGATTGGGCTAATCAAAATCACCCGCTGGGCCGGTTCTGGTTCCAGACCTTTAACGAAACCGATTACAATCGCTTTTACGAGCAATATAATCGTGGCGGTTCGGTTACCGAAGTCTGGGCCAGGCCGGATTTCACCAAACCCGGTATTGATGCGAGTGGGGCAGTTTCTCAGACGTGGCTTCCCCGTTTACAGGACATTTACGAGCGTACCAGTAGCGACGGTCAACACTATCTGCTGGAACTTACATTTCCGCCAGAGGCCAATCTCAAGTACGGCGCACCCGCCCATGTGAGCATAGACGTATTTTTCCCTGATGAGCTAGATCGTATTGTGTTTACGCTACAATGGTTTGACAAATCGGCGTCTCGTCTGCCGCAAGCACTGTGGTTCACGGTCGCACCGCGCCTGCCGTCAGACAGCGCATGGCGATTGTATAAACTTGGTCAGTGGATTGACCCGACGCAGGTCGTTTCACGCGGGGCGCGGTCTTTGCATCCGGTAGAAGTGGCATCTGCTTTCAAACACGCTACCCCGGTGGCAGCTTTACACAGTCCAGATGCGCCACTGGTAAATATCGGCAAGCCCTCACTGCTTGATTTCCACAATCAACTGCCAGCACCAGATGACAACCTGCATGTGAATGTTTATAACAACGTGTGGGGTACAAATTTCCCTATGTGGTTTGACGAAGACGCCCGCTTTACGGTCACGCTCGACTTGTTAGAAGCCGTTTGAGAAGTCGAAATCCATGCCTCTCCTCACCCCCCTGCCCACCTCTCCCACAAGGGGCGAGGGATTTAGCGTGAGGGGGCGTTTTCAAATAGCTTGTTAGAGCTATCCGCAGGTAAAGTCGAATCTGATGAAAGATGAAAAATGAAAACCCCGCTGTGTCGGGCAGCAGGGAGTTCACAAGGATATGGGGAGAATCAGATACATCACAAGCGCAGAAATCAGTGCTCAACCCGTCTTCTTGCGCTGTAATTATCCCTATGATGTGGCGATCCGGTTACATCGTGATTACTTGAATGTTTCTGTTTCGTAATCGTGAGGGAACCCCGCTATCTGCTAATTTCTGGCGTAGATATGCACGTTTTGCATAATCTTCTATAGCAGACGCTTGTTAAGGTGCAATGCGCCGATTTAGCGCACAACCGGCTTTTGTAAAGCCGGTAGATACATGCCCGGAGTCGAACCGGGGCAGGCGGATTATCGGTCCGCCTGCGAACCCCTTCCACGCAATTGTTCAATCTACTCCGCCGATCGTAAATTGAATTTTGAATTAGACGCACTCACTATGAGCACTTATAGAAAGTGCCCTGATCTGCTGCAAAGAAACCGCTTGGATTGCATATCTCATAGACAGCACCGGGGCCTAAGTCAGGTAGAAAGGTCATGCCTGACAACGTATTGTCTGCTGCGCCTGAGCAAGTCAAGTCATCCAAGAAAACCTCGAGCGTGCCATCCATGAAAATGAGACCAGCCTGACCGAAAAGACTACCAGTGTGGGTACAAACAGCCGGTCGAATCGCCCATGCAGCCCAGCTCGGAACTTGGTCACGGGTGAAAATACCATATTCATAGCGGATAACATACCATCCAGCCCGCCATTCTGTCTCTGTCTGGCATTTGCCTTCCATGCTACCACCTTCAAAGCAGGCATTCGCAGTTGGGCTTTCATTGGGATCGTTGGATGCGCTTTGCCCTGTGTTGGCAGAAACTAAGATTCCTGTTGCTAGGGTGAGTATAATTAGAACAACGATACGTTTTAACATGTGTAATCCTTTCAAGTGAAATGTATGAAATTAATGCCTTTCATAATTATGCATCGAAAATCAACCTATGAAGCGTTAAGGTATTTACAAAATCAAAACGACCCCCGTATGGGAGCCGTTGAATGACCGTGTGATGCGATATTCTACTGCGGTTGCAGGCCGATGAGGACGACCGTTCCCGCGTTGGGAATCCAGCCGCAGGTGTAGCCGCTTTCGTAGGTCACGGGCAGAATTTCCGTCTGTGTGCGCGGGGAAGTGATCGCGTCTAAGAAGCCATTTGAATATTCCTGTTCGGTAAAATGGGGGTGCAAACCAAAACCATTGAACCAGAACAGGAACAAGTCAAGTGTGTCACAAACGCAAGAGCTATACCAGTGATTTGACCGACATGCAGTGGAACATGTTGAAAGACGTACTGCCTTTAGAGCGAAGCGGACCGGGTAGACCGCTTGAATTGAATATGCGCGAGGTAATCAATGCGATCTTCTACGTTGTCAAAATAGGGTGTCAGTGGGAGAACTTGCCCCATGATTTCCCGAATTACCAGAGTGTGTACTATCACTACAACAAGTGGTGTAAAGACGGTACCTGGGAAGCTGTGAATCGTACTCTTGGATATGAAACGCGGATGAATGCTATCCGTCTGCCGCATCCCAGTGCAGGCATTATCGATAGTCAGAGTGTGAAAACAACAGAAGTCGGCGGTGAACGAGGCTACGATGCTGGCAAAAAGGTCAAAGGACGCAAGCGACATATTCTGGTGGATACAATGGGCAATCTTCTCAAAGTCATCGTTCATCCTGCGAACGTTCAAGATCGAGATGGCGCGCGACTTCTGCTAAAAGATTTGCCCTACATGTTGCGCTTACGTTTGCAGAAAATCTGGGCAGATCAAGGCTACACGGGTGAAGCGCTATGGACGTGGTGTCAACAGCGATTAAACCTTGATCTAGAGGTTGTTCGTCGTCCATCAGGCGAAAAAGGCTTTGTATTGTTACCGCGAAGGTGGGTAGTTGAGCGAACATTTGCCTGGTTGGGCAACTATCGACGCCTGAGCAAAGATTTCGAAGAACTCACGTCTGTAAGCGAAGGAATGATCTACCTTGCCTCCATTCATCGGATGCTACGGCAGATCACTACCTAATTTTCAAATGGCCTCTGAGTTGGAGATTGTGGAGACCGTTTCTCGGGAGACCGTTCGAACCACGCTGAAAAAAATGAACTTAAGCCCTGGTTGAAGGAACAATGGTGTATTCCGGCAAAAGAAAATGCGGCGTTTGTTTGTGCTATGGAAGATGTCCTTGAGGTCTATCATCGTCCTCGTGATCCAAAACGTCCGCAAGTTTGTTTTGACGAGGGCAGCAAACAACAAACGAAAGAAACGCGAGTACCTTTGCCTACCCAACC
>DAOTXA010000448.1:0-8486 GCA_034435595.1 Anaerolineae bacterium
GTTTGCCTTTCGTGCGTATGGTCGCTGTGACAGGTGCGCTGGCGATGAATAACGCTGATCCTGAAGATGATCTCGATTATATGATCGTGACCGAACCAGGCCGGGTGTGGCTGGCGCGTCTATTTGCGGTGATGCTGGTGCGCCTGGTGCAGATTCGCGGGCCGATCATCTGCCCGAATTATGTGGTCGCTGCGAATGTGCTGGTGCAAGATCGCCGCGATCTGTTTATCGCCCATGAAGTGACACAGATGATTCCGCTTTTTGGTGATGATATCTACGCACGAATTCGCCACCTCAATGCCTGGTCTGATGGCATTCTCCCCAATGCCACACATCCCTTTCACCCGGTCGAATATGTGACGCCCGGTCCGCTGTGGTCGCTGGCAAAATCGAGCTTTGAGCGCCTGCTACGCGGTCATATAGGTGATCGCCTTGAACAGTGGGAGCATCAGCGCAAGGTGCGACGCTTCGCGGCAGCCCTGCAAACGCCGTATTCCGCCGCACAAATTGATGAGTCACAGGTCAAGGGCCACTTCAACGATTACGGTCATGGCGTGTTGCGTGCCTACGAAGAACGGCTCCTCAATTACGGCTTGCACCAACTTCGTGCCACTGGTGACTGATTTTGGTCTAAATTTCCCCTAAATTATGGGTGTTCTGCTCGAAATATGGCAGCATCGCCTGCACGATTTAAAAATAATGTTATAAATGGTAATGTTGCCGCATATAAAGGGGTATGGGGCAATTCGCTCATTTACACTCACAAAATTGAAGGAGAATATAGTATGAAGAAACTTCACATGGTGTTGCGCATTGCAGTGCTGCTGGCGATCCTTAGCATGGCGTTTGTGACCTCTGCACAGGACACCATCGCGCCCGGTGATGTGATCGAGGGCGAAGCCGCGGATGCGGTTGTTCCGTTCACGTTCGATGCGGTGGCTGGCGATAGTTTCACGTTTTCGATTGAAGCGGACTTCACGCCTGTGTTGACCGTGCAAGACGCAGCGGGAGAAGTCTTTGCCAGTAGCGAAGACCTGCGCTTTACCGATCTACCTATGCTGTTCGTCGCTCCGGCGGATGGAACATATACATTGGTCGTGGGTACCTCGTTCGGTGAGCCGGAAGGCGCGTATACGCTGGGCATGAACACAGTTGACGTTGAACCGATTGCTTACGGTGACTCGGTTTCGCTCGCTCCTGAAGAGGTTGTTGCCTATTACTTCTCGTTTGAGGGCGCTGAAGGCGATGTGATTAACGTTTATGCCACCAGTGAGGACGATGACGTACAGTTGCGTGTGATGAGCACCGCGGGTGTGGAACTTGAAGAAGATGACGATGATGGACCGAGCGTAGACCCGTATATTCGTCGTTTTATCGTTCCGGCAGATGGTAGCTACCTGATTTACCTGACCGCTCGTTTCGCTGATCGTCCGATGGTGACCCCGTTGACGATGAACATTGAGCAGACTGAACTGTTGCCTGTCAGTGATGAACTGACTGCCATTCAGCTTGGTGGTGATGTCTTTGGCAATAGCGAAGTGGAAGTCTTCGTGTTCGACGGTGCGACCGCGGGCGCAACCTACCGTGTCGCCATTAACTCTGGCAGCACGGATGTTAGCCTGCGCCTTGAGGTGCGCCAGGGTGATGACACGATCAGTTCGCTCAATGTCAACGATTTTGCCCGTGTGACGACTGATTTTATCGCACGCGGTAACGGTCGGATTTTCGTGGCGTTGGATAGCTCGACGTTCGGCAGTGACGCGACCGACTTTGAAGTTGCACTGACCCCGGTGGAATAGTTCACCCGTCATACGTTTATGCAAAAGGGACGGCCCAATGCGGGTCGTCCCTTTTTGTTGTCGTAAATCCCGCGTGGTGATAGTTACTGGCCCATTACCGCGCCGACGGTCGCACAGGCGGGACAGCTTCCATCCGGGCGGATCATGGCGAACCCTGCCTGCGGGTCTGCGCCGTAGATGTTAAAGTTGACGTTCCACACGATCATCAGACGGACGCGTGGACTGGCGGATTGGGCCGAGAGCGAGACGGCTTCTGCCAGCCATGCGGCCTGTTCTGCGACAGAAGTCTCAGAACCCCAGCTAAAGTTGCCGGGAAGCGGCGTCTCAAAGCCATCGGGCGATAGATAACCGAGTTCGGTCCAGCAGATGGGTTTGCCAGAGGCGACCAGTGTGCCGCGCTGGAGCATTGAGCCGAAGTATAGTGTCGGGTAGAAGTTGCGCGTTGGGTCGCCACTGCTGGCGCTGGGTGCGACCGCACCCTCGTTATAGTGTAGGCCGATACAGTCGAGGAAGTTGCCAGCGCCTGCGTTCGCCATCTGCTGCATGAAGCGATCATCGTTGACGACGCGACCGGGGAATGCGGCTTCGGCTCCGGTGGGGGCGGGGGCCGCGCTGATGACGATCACATTCGGGTTAGCGGTCTTGATGGCGTTGAACCCGGCGGCGAGCATCTGCGTATAACGTGCCCCGTCGATCTGGCCTTCGGGCCATTCGCTGGCGATATTCGGCTCGTTCCAGATTTCGATAGCGTCGGGGCCAAGCGCGGCAACTTGACCGAGGAATTCGGCATATTGCTGCACGTAGTTTTCATAGTCGCCCATTTGATCCGGGTAACCAACGATCCCCAGCAGAATCTTGAAGCCCTTGCTCTGGGCATCGCTAATGAAGTTCTGTGCGCCGTCGGTGCCGTCGCCGAGATTATAGCGAAGCTGCTTTTTGACCCATGTCATGCCCGCTTGATTCATGTACGAGACCGTATCTAGGCCGAGGCCGAGGACATGCCCGCCAAGTTCAAAATCTCCGGTTGCGCCGCTACCCGCCACCGGCTGAGGCAGATTGGGGTCAATGGCGTCTTCGCCTTCTTCATCATCCACCGTAAAAGACTGCGTTACTTCGTCGCAGATGGCGACAGCACGCAGGTCGAAGCTCACGCGTGCCTGATAGGTCGTGCCCTGTAATGAGGTGACGCGGAAGGTCCATCCGATGTAAAACGGGCGATGATCGGCGGGGTCAATCTCAGCATCGCAGTCGTCAATGCTGAATTCCCACTCGGTTTGTTCCCACGTGTAGCTGCTGACAATTGTCAGATCAATCGAAAACTCTTCTTCGAGTGCTTCGCGCACGGTGCTAAATGCACGCCACACGGGGTCGGATGGTGTAGCCGTCGGGGTGGGGGCCTGTGCATAGACCGGGGCCGGACTCACGTTAAACATCAGGCTGACAGCAACTAGCAGCAGGCTCAACAGACCCAGTAGGCCGAACCCTTGCTGTCGCATCTGTTTCATTTTTCGCATTCTGATTCCCTCTACTTCTGGTTTGATATGGCGGTGTGCAAACGCGAACATAACCTGTTTCATATTCGCGGAGATGGTAGCACAGCGCGGCGATTATACCAGTCTGCGTAGCACAAGCGTAGAGTAATCGCACACATTGTCTGCATGATTGTGTGACAGGAAAAAGGCGCAACTTTCGCTGCGCCCCTGTCTGCTGTGAATTGGCTACCGATTGTGGATAACTGAAACCCGCTTACAGCACCTTCGTTATTTTCAGCTTGTCGCCAAGTGTTTCGTTGGCGGCGCTCAGTGCCTCGTCAGAAGCGATCACCACTGGAACGGTGGATTCGTTATAGGCAACCATCGCTTCGCCCAGCCTATGATAATCGGCTTCCGTTGTGGCGAATACTTCGTCGCGGGTTTGCTGGCGCTGTTCGTCACTCAGGCCGATCAGGTAACGCTGGGTATCTGACCAACCCTTGGCGTCGGGAAGCTGGTAGCTATCCATATCGCCCGTTGTGCCGATAATCGCCTTTTGTAGCTCTTCTTCGGGCAGTTCGATATTACGCAGGTAGTCGGCAGCGGCCTTGAATGTATCGAGCGTACCCGTCAGATTCGGATCGTCCCATGAGAAGAAGGCCAGCACGCCAGAAGTCGGGCTAAACTGTGCACGACCGCCGTATGCGCCACCTTCCAGACGCACCTTGTCCCAGATGTAATCTGCGTTCATGGTTTTGAGCGCGACATAGATCGAACCGTGCTTCTGATAACCTGACTTGTACAGATTGCCCGCCAGCCCGTTGAAGTTGACCTGCTTGGGTGCTGCAAGCCCTTCGCCGCCTGCCGGGAAATCTGGTGTCCAGGAGAGCAAGGTATCACCCTTCGCGGGCATCTTATCGGCGAAGGCGCGTATCTGCGGAGTCAATGCCCCGTAGTTGTCTGCATCAAGCGTCACATTGACCATCATCGCGTCACGGTTGAACAACGCGTCGCGGATGGCGATCAGTTTTTCCATCACACTCGACCAATCACTGTCCAGTCGTGCGATCAAATCACGCAGGAAGAACAGGTTGCTGACACCGCTCATCTGTTCCTCGGCCCAGCCTGTTTCGGTGAAGCGAGCACGCAAACGCGATCCTAGCAGCCCGATCGGACGCCGACCGATAGCTGCTTCGTAGCTCGCCTTCGAACGAACGGCAATTTGCGTAAAGCGGTCGGGGTTGTCGAAGTTGGTTGTTAGCAGAATGTCATTGAACAGGTCGAGCAGGTCTTGTGTTTGCGTCATCGTGCCTTTGCCGCGCAGGAACCACCAGGCCGTGTTCTCGCCGCCTTTATACGTCTCTGACAGAAAACGTGTGGGAGAGATGCCGCCGGTCTTGCTACCAATGCGCTGTGTTAGCTTAATGTAGTCTTCTTTCTCGGTCCCCAGTTCCATGATGCTGCGATTGAACAGCGGCACATAGGGCAGCAATTCTGCTGGCAGCGCCTTCATGTTAAAGCCCACATCTATATAGGCGATGCCATTGGTAGCAATATCGTGATGAATGGTCGTGTAGCCACCTTCCTCGCTGACGGCACGCGGCGTGACGCGAATCTCACGTTCGAGATCGTCTACGTTGAGCATGGGTAGTGTCGCCAGCTTTTCCGGGGAATCCGGCGTTTGCTGCATCTTCAGAAGTTCAGCGGTCTTTTCAACCACCTGTTGGATATCTGCCTCGCTCATCTGTGCGCGTTCACCGTCAATGCGTGATTTTTCGCGGTCGATGGTTTCCTGACGCACTGCCGGATCAGGTTCCAACACGACAGTTGAACGGTGTGCGTTATCAAGAATTTGCTCTTTGATCATCTTCTCAAAGAAGCCGTCGCCCGCTGTGGCTTTTTCGCGGATGGCGTTGAGCGTATCCTCGAAGGCCAGTGCTTCGACCGGGTCTGCGCCGTATAGCCAATCGCTCAGTGTACCGAACATCATCATTAGCCCACGAGGAAGTCCGCCTGTGTTGAATTCGCGCATCTGAAATTCGATGGTATTCAACGAGGCTTCAACCGTTGCCGGGTCAATGCCGTTCTCTGCGAGGTCTTTCAATGTCTCTTCGATCAGTGTCTCGATTTTGACGCTGTCGGTTGGGTCAATGCCACGCATTCCCGCGCTAAAGCTCATCTGCTTGCGCTGGGTTGCCAGTCCACCGCCTGCTAGATTTTCGCCGAGTCCGCTGTCGAGCAGGGCCTTGCGCAGCGGCGAGGCCGGTGTGCCGAGCAGCACATGCGAGAGAATATTCAGGGCCAGCGTATGTTCAGGGTCGGCGCTGGTTTCGCCCAGCAGCCAGTTGACCGTGACCATACCCTTCTTCTCGGTATCCTCGCCAGAATCATAGCGCTTGACGGTGCGGACAGGTTCGTCGAAGTGTTCTTGCAATGCGACCTCTGCATCAACGTCGCGGCGGTCAAATTCAGCGATGAACTCGTTCACCAGCTTCAGGCGCTGTGTCGGGTCGTCGTCCCCGGCAAAGAACACACGTGCGTTCGACGGATGATAGAACGTCTCATGGAAGTCCTTGAACTGCTCGTAGGTCAGGTTCGGGATGTCTTCGGGGTTGCCGCCCATGTCATGCTTGTAGATTGAGTCAGGGAACATCGTCTCTTTGACGGTTGCCATCATGACCCAATCTGGCATAGAGTAGTAGCCCTTCATCTCGTTAAAGACGACACCCTTGTAGGTCAACTCGCCATCGGCGTTTTCCATGTCGTGATGCCAGCCTTCTTGCTGCAACACCTCTGGCCCGATGTTGGGGTAGAACACGGCGTCCATGTACACGTCAACAAGATTGTAAAAGTCCTGCAAGTTCTGGCTGGCGACCGGATACATGGTGCGGTCGTCACTGGTCATGGCGTTGATGAAAGTCGCTTGCGAACCCTTGATCATCTGCTTGAACGGGTCCTTGACCGGGTACTTGCGCGAGCCGTTTAGGACGCTGTGTTCGATGATGTGCGGCACGCCGGTCGAATCGCTGGGCGGAGTGGCGAAGGTTACGCCAAAGCTCTTGTTCTCGTCGTCGTTTTCGACCGAGAGCAGTTCCAGCCCGGTGCGGATATGCCGGAATAGCCGCACATGACTGTTGATTTCCGGGATGTCCCGTTCTTTGATCAGTTCAAATCCGTGAGTCGTTGTCATAAATTTTACCCTTTAAAACTGTTTAACAACGTTGCAGTGAAATTGTAGCACAGGCATCGGCGCTTGCGTGGGGGGTAGACGGGTTTCTAATTCGATTTCTATATAGCGTGAATCAAAATGCCCCACTCGATAGAGCAGGGCGCAAAGATGCTCGCTGATATTGTGTTAGTCACGGAAAATTTCTTTAAGTTTGATTTTCTCATCGAGTACGCGTGACGTGAATGTGTCTTCTTTGTCGTAGACGCTTGGCCCGTCGAACTCGCCGCCATCATTCAGCGTCCACACTTCGATGACCTCATGTGCGGGATCGACAATCCAGTATTCCTTGACGCCGTGTTGCTCATAGGCAGTGTGTTTTTGCTTGCGATCATGCTTTGCCGTGCTCGGAGACAGCACTTCCACGACGAGATCGGGTGCACCTGTGAGGCGTTTATCTCCAACAGTACATTCAGAATCTGGCTTCAAAAACAATACATCCGGCTCAAAGACGTTGTGCTGATCGAGAAAGACTTCGATGGGTGAGGCGTAGGTAATTCCGCCTTTATTGCGAGAAACTAACGTGAACAAAAAAAGAATGTCACGAACGATATCCTGATGTTTCGGAATTGGAGCCATGCCAATAATCACCTCACCATCAATGAGTTGAATTAAATCATGTTGCTCGTATTCTGGAAGCTGAAAATACTCCTCGGCGGCGATGCGTGTTCTTGTCGGTTGAACCATATGTGAACCTCAGACTCTTGCTTCAACACTATTATAGCAAAACGCCCCACTCATCGGAGCAGGGCGTAACTGAAAACTGATCGCTATCAACTAATACTGCTTACATCCGTTCCGGTGCAGACATACCCATCAGGGCCAACACACGGGCGAACACCATCTTTACGGCCTTGTAGAAGCGCAGACGTGCCTTCGCCACTTCAGGGTCAATGCCCTCGCCGAACACGCGCACTCGGTCGTACATGGGGTGGAACTGGTTCGCCAGGTCGAGCGCAAAATAGGCGAGGCTATGCGGGCTAAGATTCTTCGCCGCGAACTCGATTTGTTCCGGCAGTTCTAGCATCTTGCGAATGAACGCCATTTCCTCGTCACCGAGTTTTGCCAAATCTGCGTCTGTGTCGCTGAACTCACGGGCGTCGGCTTCGCGCAGAATCCCGGCGCAGCGCACATGTGCGTACTGGATATAGTAGACCGGGTTCTCGTTGCTCTGGCTGACGGCGAGGTCAATGTCGAAATCGAGTTGCGAATCTGGGCTGCGCTGGAGCATGAAGTAGCGCACCGCGTCGGCGCTGGTCATGTCGATGAGTTCGTCCAGCGTATCGTAGACGCCGCGCCGCGTACTCATCTTAACCTCTTTGCCTTCGCGGACGGCACGCACCATCTGCATGTGAACGACATTCAGATGATCGACACGTTTGTTTAACGCGACCAATCCGTGCCGCACGACCTGCGCCTCGGTAAAATGATCTGCGCCGAGGACGTTCACTAGCAGGTCAAATCCCCGGTCGATTTTATCGACATGATAGGCGATGTCGGGCAGGGTATAGGTCGGCTCGCCGTTGGACTTGACGACTACGCGGTCCTCGTCGTCGCCGTACTTCGTGCTGCGGAACCACTGCGCCGGTTTCAGATGCGCGTTTTGCGCCTTAACCTCGTCGCTTTCGTTTTCGCGGACGGTCCCCACATATACGTCTTCGTTGGCCTTCAAGCCGTCAAGTGCGTCCCACACGGCATTGCTGTCGTAGAGGCTGTTTTCGTTGTAGAACACGTCGAAGCTGATGCCGACCCGTTCCAGTGTTTGTTTGATCCACGCGAACATCTTCTCTTCGGCATAGCGCTTGAAGGTCTGCCAGTCGTCGTCTACCAGCGAATCACCTTTTTCGTCAACGAGTTCTTGCGCGAAGTCGATGAGGTATTCGCCCTGATAGAACTTGTCCTCGTCTTCGACCTCGGCATCCTTGCCAAGTGCCTGTAAATAGCGAGTTTGCAGGCTGTTGCCCAGATTTTGCATCTGCGCCCCTGCAT
>DAOTXA010000449.1:0-19954 GCA_034435595.1 Anaerolineae bacterium
CAGCACATCCGCCGTAAAACCGGGACCGTCCGCCAGCACACCAGCATATGCCGGGATGAATAACGCCGTCGCCAGTGTATTTTCCGCTTCTGGCAGCATGACGCCGAACAGAATTCCGCCTACAGTGAAGCCGAGCAATAAAAACGTCCACACAATGCCGACGGCTCGCCCGCGTTGGTGTTCCGGGGCGCGGTCGTAGATGAGAGCCAAAAACGTGCTGCCAGAAATCGCGTTGCCGAAGCTGAACAGCAGCAGCGACAGCGCCATGATCGCCCATGCCAGCGGCGTCGCTGCTGCCCCGGCGACGAGTTCGGATGTTTGCCAGCCAAGTGCGAACACACTCAAGACCATCATGGCACGACCGAGCCAAATCCAGAACAGACGACGATAGCCACCAATAGCGTGACTGTCGGACATGCGACCCGCCCACACACTAAACGGCGTCAGAAAATAGCGCAGGCTCACCAGCAGCCCGACCGGGGTCGCCGCGAAACCGAGGTCACTGATCATGATGCGGTTCCAGATGCCGGTGGTCATGATATCCGCCATGCCAGAGCCGAGATGGAAGAAGCCGATTTTTACGTTGCGGCTAACGGGCAGATTTTCAGGTTGATCGTGTGCGCTCATTTGGGTGTCGCCTACAGCTTTTTATAGATTTACTGAGATTTTCTTTTCAAGATTATAAAGGTTTTATGTCGCAGGTCAATTCTATATACACAACGCTCATGCACGCTATATCGGATGTATGCGCTGTCAGAAAAACGCAAAAAGGCGACCCCACAGGATCGCCAATTCGTTATTCAATATTCAGCGTGAGGAGCGCCCGCAGAGCATCCCTCGTGGCTATCGTCGCCCCCGATGCTAGTACGTCACCGGCACGTTATGCGGATTCGCCACATACACCCACAATCCGCTGACCCAACCGGTGGTGTTATTCGGCAGGCGAATCTGCCACCAGCTATTGGTGCTCGTCCGCCCCACAACCGGGTAGGTCTGGTTGCGGCTGATGACACTCAGAATGCTGCCGAAGGCCGCGTTCGGTGCATTGCGCACGTTGAGGAAGAACGCGGTCACTGTCGCCGTTGTTGTGATGGAACCGGGCGGGACCGTGTTGTCGGTTTGCGGCACAAGCTGCGGATTCGTCACGCTCAGATACGAGCCGCTGACCCAGCCAGTCGTGCCGTTGGCGAGGCGGATCTGCCACCAGCTAGAATCGGCGTTACGCCCGACCACCGGGTACACTTCGTTGCGCTGTACCTTTAGCAAGACTGCGCCCGTCTGCCAGTTCGGGATGGCACGCACGTTCAGGTAATAGGCCGTCACCACGCCAAAGGACTGTGTCGGCGCGGGGGGCGGCACCGGGTTCGGTGCGGGGCCGGGGTCAATCGTCGGGATCAGGTGCGCGTTATAAATATCGAGGTAGCGACCGTTCACCCAACCCAGGCGACCATCCCCCAGACGAAGCTGGAACCAGTAATTGATGCTGCTGCGTGCCGTGAGGACATAGACTTCGTTCTGACGCACGCGGGCGATGATGTTGCCATCCGGGTAAAGCGGATAATCGCGCACGTTCAACTGGTTGGTGTTGACCACGCCCTGCGGAATGGCCTGTACCGCTTCCGATGCGGCGGCAGTGCTGGCAAATGCGCCGGTCAGCAGCAGTGCGACCAGTGCAAAGATGAATACGCGGGTGATTTTCATGATGTTTACCTCCCCTGTGTTTACGTTATGATTTCAGTGTATTTCACTATCGTCTGCACTAATGGACCCCGTTGCTACGCCGGGGCAACGCTTACCCTACGCTGAGGTTAAACATGAGTTTGGCGTCAAGGGGAGTCATGCGGGTGCATCGCGGAAAGTGGGCTACAAAATCACCAGTCCCAGGCGTGTAGCGCGGACGACTGCTTCTGTGCGGCTTTGTGCGCCGAGCTTACCCAGAATGGCGTTGATGTGAAATTTGACGGTGTTGGGGCTGATATTGAGGGCCTGTGCGATGGCCTTGTTGGTAAGTCCCTTCGCCATCAGTTGCAGTACATCCTCTTCGCGGGGAGTCAGAGAATCCACCGGCAGGTCGAGCGTCACCCCACTCGCCGCCGGGACAAGCGCCGCCGCGAATGCCGGGTCCAGCACGACCAGCCCCGCATCCACCGCCACCAGCGCAGAAGCGAGCGTATCGGGGTCACCATCACGCGGTAGCAGGCCGTAAGCCGGGGAATCGACCAGCGCGGCGGCGATACTGGCGACATGCGCCTCATCCGGTAACAGAGCCACAAAGGGAATTTGCGCCTCGGATAGCGCCTGTAAACGTGGCAGCAGCGTTACCGGCTCATAGCCCATATCAATAGCGACGGCGTCCGGCTGGTAGACATCGACCGTCTGTAGCAGGGAATCATCGCCATCTACGAGCGTTTGCCCCACGATGTCAACGGCACTCCCGGTGCGTTCGACGGTTTCCAGCAAAGCCACCAATCCAACGCGGGCCAGCAGATTATCCGCCGCGACCAGCACACGAGTATGCTCGTCTGTAGTCAGGTCAGTTGATCCATTGGGATTGCCAATCGGCAGCATAAAGGCGTCCATTTCGATGTATGTAACTGTCGCACGCCTGTATTCAACCACGCGCAGACAAGAAGCACATTAGAGCGCACCGACCGGCAAATATACGAAATGTGTAAATATCGGTAGAAACAGGCGGTGAAACTGCAAATAATCGCCCGGAACGCGCATAAAAAAGAGAGGCTGTGAATAGTTTTACCAAAGATTCATAGCCACGCGATGAAATCAAACAAACTCGTGGGTATAATACAGGCATGATGCAAGCTAACGTTGGTGCGAAACATGAGTAATGACCCTCTCGCTCTGGCAAAAATTACGTGGATCAACCCGAATTCGGGTGCAGTACGCGAACATCTGTTGATGGAAGGTGCGACTGCGTCCATCGGGCGATCCTCTACCAATGATATCGCCGTACCAGAACAGCACGTCTCGCGCCAGCACGCGGTCATCACCTATCGCAACGGCGTGTTCATGCTCAATGACCTCGGCAGCGCCAACGGCACATTCGTCAACGACCAGCGCGTCGCGGATGCGTTTCCGCTGGCGTCCGGCGATATTATCCGGCTCTACGTGCCGACGCTGACATTTTCCGCTGCTGTAACAGAGGAAGATCAGCAGGCCGCCGAGCGCGATGGCAATGTCATCACGGCCAGTCGGAGTACCGGTAAGGGCCAGTTGATTATCACGACCGGGCCGCAGGAAGGGCAGACGATCCCCCTGTTGTTGTCAGAACTGACTATCGGTCGCGCAACGAGCAAAGCCACATGGGAAATTGGCCTGCAAGACCCGTCTGTCTCGCGTCCGCACGCCAGAATGCGCCGTGTTGATGATGTGTGGATTGTCACTGATCTGGGTAGCGCCAATGGCACGCGCATCAACAACACCACCGTCACCGAGAAGGGCCGCCACCTGCGCGACGGCGATATCGTCGCCTTCGGCACGACAATGGTGCTGTATCGCAGCGGATAGAGAACAGGGCAAAGGCGAAAGACTACTGGTTTACCCTTGTATCTTTTGCCTTGATACTCGCTTCTAAATCTCCTCAAAATCCAGGCCGTACACGTCCATAACATCGCCGATGGCGGGCTGCGCGAATACCAGCAGAACGGTGCCATCTTCCCCGGCGCGGGATGTTGCCGCGTCGAGTGCAGCGGCGACATGTGTCGTATACGTGACATCGTCGTGCAAAGAACGTGCAGCCGCTAACGCAGTATCGCGGTCGGGGAAGCGGATCACGCGGTTGCGCGGAGATTCGGTCAAAATCAACGCCTCGCTTATGGGTGCGAAGACCGCGTAGACGCCGCGATAGTCACGATCCTGCGGCACAGCGAGGACCGTCATGACCGGCTCGCTGATCCACTCGCGCACGCTCTCCAAAAAGCCCTTTGCTGCCGGGACCGTGATCGCGCCATCCACCCACACGGCGGGGGATTCGTCCAGTCGATGCACGCGACCAGGCCAGAATGCCGACTCTAACCCGGTGCGTATCCGCTGTACGTATTCCTCCGAACTGTGCAGAATGTCTGTTTTCAGGCGTGAATGCATATTGCCCGCCGCCCAGATCGCCAGCGATGTGTTCTCGACGGCATAGCGCCCGACCATCGGCAGCGTTACCTCGCCATAACGCGAAAAGATTGCCCGCGTCCCCGGCAGACCGCCAGCAGTTTTGGCTGCGCCAAGCACCGCACCCATATCCATCGGTGCGATCCACTCAAAGGTCACGTCTTTATCATCGGCCTCACGGCGCAGCACCTCCATGACGGCGGGGTCTTGCGGCAGACTGTAGGCATATCCGTTCGGTTGCATAATACCTGCCTTGTGCCACGCGATACGATCCAGCGTGGGACCAAGCTGCGCCACATGTTCCATGAACACAGGCGTAAACAGCGAAAGCACGTTGGGGACCAGCACATTGTCGTCAAAGCGACCGCCACGCCCGACCTCAATGACGGCGGCGTCTACGTCCTGCTCGTCGAACCACAGCAGCGCCAATGCCAGAAAAATCCCCTGCGGGCTGATATAGCTATCGTCACTCAAGTCGTCTTCGACACTTTCTACCGCCACCGCGACCCGCGCCATCAGACGTGTCAAATCTGCTTCAGGCATCATGCGCCCGTCCACGCGAAAGCGCTGGCGATACGTCGTCAAATGTGGGCTTGTGACCATGCCTGTTTTGTGCCCCAGTGATTGCAGCAGCTTCGCCGTCGTCGCAGTGACCGAGCCTTTGCCCTTGCTACCCGTGACGACCGCGTACTCGCGCTTGTCCCCCGGTAGATCAAGGCTCGCCAGCAAACGCCGCGTGGGGGAAATATCGCGGGTTTCCTCGTCAGGACCGGGCAGGGTCTGCTGCACGCGGTTGAACCCGCGAAATACAAAGTCGATGGCGTCTTTTTCGGTCGCAAATTGCATGGCGTGTGTTCTCCGTCTGGATACGGTCGTGCGCGAGATAGTATAGCATCCAGGCACCGCTTCAGAATAAGCAGCGCTACGAATAACTCCAACTTATCGCGTTCTATTCCAGTTTTTCGTTCATCCGGCACTCAGAAAACCGAATAATGATTCGTTTTTTTACGTATTTTTCGGTAAACTGCGGGTACTTTATCATTAATGTTGCACAAATGACGTTACAATGAGTTACAGGGCGTGACTCCGTAAAGAATAGAATCCCTTCCCCGAAGCAACCCGGAATGCGCCTCTGAAAATACTGTTGGCAAACGTCTACCGGAAAAATCACTTTGACTACAATTGACCCTGACTCACCATTCACGGCGTCTTTACCAGAATCCGGCCCCGTTACGACGCCACATCTTCGACCTGGAACCGCACCAAAACGCTGGGTTCCGCCTGTGCCGCGCATCAAGGACTCTGCGATGGTTTCTCGTATATTGTTCCAACCCGCGCATGAACTCGCCCGCATGATCCGCGAGCGTGAGGTTTCTACGCTGGAGGTGGTCAACACCTTTTTGCTGCAAATCGAACGCCACAACCCAACGCTGAACGCGATCATCACGCTGGATACGGAAGGCGCACGCACGCGTGCCGCAGAAGCCGACGCCGCGCTTGATCGCGGCGAATTGTGGGGGGCGCTGCACGGCGTCCCGGTGACGATTAAGGACATGCTGGAAACAAAAGGGATGCGTACCACCGCCGCCTTTGGTCCGCTGGGCAGGCATATCCCAAAACACGATGCAACCGTCGTCCGGCGGCTGCGCGACGCCGGGGCCATCATCCTCGGCAAGACGAATATGCCGGAAGCGGGAGCCGACATCCAGACCAACAATAAGCTGTTTGGTCGCACCAACAACCCGTGGGACCTGACTCGAACGTCTGGCGGCAGTTCTGGCGGCGAGGCCGCCGCCCTCGCTGCGGGTATGACCACGCTCGGACTTGGCAGCGACCTCGCCGGATCAATCCGTATTCCCGCGCACTTCTGCGGCGTGATGGGCTTGCGGACTACCGACCGTTTGGTGTCTCGCGCTGGCTTAATCTCTGACAAGCGCCGCACGCCGCGTGCGACCCGCTATATGAGCGTGAACGGTCCGATGGGGCGTAGTATCGCTGATCTGCGGCTGGCACTGCAACTCATCGCCGGACCAGACGGGATTGACCCTGAAGTCGCACCTATGCCTTTGATTGATCCGCCGCACAAGCCCCTGCACGAAATGCGGTTCGCGTGGACGGATAATCTTGATAATGTACCCATCACGCAGGAAACGCGTGAAGCGCTGGCGTTGCTCGTCGCTACGCTTGAAGCAGCGGGGGCGACGGTTGAATATGCATCGCCAGACCTCGACTATAGCGCCGTGTGGAAAACTTATGGCGTGCTGCTGGCCTTTGTGATTGGACCGCGCCTGCTGGGGGCAGAACGCACCGGGTTCCGCTATATGGGGCAACTCATGTTCAAAGATACGATCATGCGTGCCACTGCTTCCGCCGCCGACATGGACGTGAGCAAATATCTGGACGCGTTATCTGACCGGGACCTTATCTTCGCGCAGTTAGAGAGCTTTTTGAACAAGTATGACGGGTGGTTGTTGCCCGTCAGTTCGCGGCCTGCGTTTAAACATGTGAAAGGCGCACCGACTGGCACACCGATCCCGATTGACGGGGTCCGCGTGCCCTACTGGACAGCGAACATCTCGTATACGGCATTGTTCAATTTGTGCGGCAACCCGGTGGTGACGATGCCAATGGCCTACTCGCAGCAATACGGCGGCATCCCCATTGGTGTGCAGATCGCTGGTAAAAACTGGTCGGATATGGCGCTGCTCAACGCCGCCGAGGAAATCGAGAGGCTCACCGGCGGATTCCGTGCCCCGCCGGGGTATCTGCCGGAGTAGGTCAAACCCGCATATTATTCTGAGTTTTACCCATAAGTACGACCACAGAAAAACGTGGTGGTTCGATAGAGATCATTACGGGCGGGTATTTGTTCACCTATCCGTGAAATCATTGGCGGACGCCCGACTAAAAATCAGATTTCTCCTGTAGGGATGCGCTACAGCGTCCAAAAACAGAAAGGCGCGAGGAGCCACCCCGCGCCGGGAATTCAGGAGGATCGAGACAAAGCCTAATACATTAAGTCTGTCTCGATCTCGTACCAGCGTACACCCTACCCTTGTAGGAGTGTCAAGCATTGGCCTTAACTTTTTCTAACGGCTTTAATCCAGCGAGGATAGTAGGGATAAATTCGGCAACTGTCGGGTGAACCGGCAGCGCGTTTTTCATCACCTTGTAGGATGCGCCCGTATACATGAAGTTACTGAATACGGCGATCACGTCGTCACCCTGCATACCGAGCGTCACCGCGCCCAGAATCTCCTCGGTGTCGGCATCTACCAGAACCTTGATGAGGCCGTGCGTCTCGCTGTCAAGCTGGGCACGGCTGACATCTTTCATCTCATAAGTCGCCATCAGGACGTTGCGTCCGCTTTCACGGGCTTCGCGCTCGTTCATGCCCACACGTCCCAGCGGCGGCGCGGTGAACATGGCATAAGTGGTGTAGCGCTCGTCCGCGCTGCGATCTTCGCCGCGACGGTTCGCCATAAAGATTTCATAGTCCTGATAGGACGTATGCGTGAAGGCCCCGCGTCCGTTGACATCGCCCAATGCCCAGATGCCGCGCACATTCGTCTCGTAGCGGTCATTGGTGACGATATAGCCGCGCTCGTCCGTTTCCAAACCGACCGAGGCCAGATTTAGTTTGTCACTGTTGGGCTTGCGTCCGGTGGCGATGAGTAGATGCGACCCGGTGATATCGCGGGTGTCGTCCATTTCCTCATTGTGAACGGTAACGACGATCTGACCGTTTTCGTCATTGGCTACGCGGATTGCGTCCGAGTTCGTCACCAGTTGCACGCCCTCCTGGACCAGAAACGTCTCAATCGCCTCAGAAATATCCGTATCCTCGCGGCTGGCGACATGCGGCGCACTCTCGATGATGGTGATTTCGCTGCCAAAGCGCCGGAACATCTGCCCGAATTCGAGGCCGATGTAGCTGCCACCGATGATGATCATATGCTGCGGCAGTTCGTTGATTGCCAGTAGTTCTTTATTGGTCATGTACTCGACATCGTGGATGCCGTCGATATTCGGGACGACGGCCCGTGCGCCGGTATTGATGTAGACTTCTGGCGCGGCGATGGTGTCATCACCGACTTCAACATAATGTAGACCGTCTGCGGTCCCGGCGAAGTGGGCATAGTCGTAATAGATGTCGAGGCCGTCGAGGTTGTTGAAATAGTCAGACGTGCCCTCTTGCATCCCGCCGATAATGCGGCGCATCCGGGCCATGACCGCCTTAAAATCGACCGTTACAGGGCCAACGTTCACGCCATACTCAACGGCGCGACGAGCGTTATGGGCGACTTCCGCGCTCTTGCGCAGCGCCTTGGTAGGACGGCAGCCATAGTTCAAGCAGGTGCCAGCCAGCTTGTCGCCTTCAGCCATTGCCACACGTTTGCCCTCGCCAACGAAGCTCGAAGCGATGCCGGGGCCTGCTTGTCCCGCACCGATAATAATTGCGTCGTATTCCTTGACCATGTCATGTCCCTTCTTTTCGTTGCACAGCCCATTCGGGCGGGCTGTGATTCGCCTGATGTGCCTCCATCGTGCATTGTCGATTATGGTGGGTGGCGCATCACCATTCATGACGCGACAACGCGGTATTTCTTTTCGTCGTGCCCGGATTTCTTAGGCGTCTACTCATGCTTCTCATCTAAGGTTAAGTTCCGGCGGGGTAGGGACCATGAATATAGACGTAAAAATGAGCGAGAGATGAGCGAGCCGGAGACGTAATGTCATATGTTACGAAGAATTTATGAATTTGCGCCGAGTTGGGAAATACCAACAGCGGCGTCTACCTAAATTTAATACAATGATAATATCAAGACGTGAAAAGATTTTTGCGAGTATCATTGTGACCGAAATTAAGCCACAAGCCGTCCCCAGTGGTATCGACTTTGCCACCGAAGTCAAAGCAGATCGCCTGAACATACTATGGAAGATTACCCTTGTTGTGTCGTTTATGGTGATCTTTCTCTCGTTCACGTTCGTTGCTATGTCTGCGGGCGAAGTCAGTTGGGTGCTGTTGCTGGCGGTCCCGGCGGTGCTGTCGGTCGGCAGTTGGATCACGAACATTCTGTTGACGCGAGAATTATTTCAGAGTGCAGCCCGCGCCTATGGGCTGACGATGTCGGCGGCGGTGACGGTCGCGCTGCTGGACGGCGACCCGCTGGTGATTCGCGTCGTGCCCTTCGTCTATGTGATCGTTGTGTTCGTATCGGGCATGATGCTGCGTCCGAGCAGCATTTTGGGGTTGGCAATCGGCGCATCGCTGGCGACCCTGTTCGTCCCCGTCATTGTGATCGGCAATATGCACTATGTTACAGGCTATCAGTGGGCGGCAATCGCGCTCATCTGGTTGAGCGCGGGGCTGGCGTGGCAGAGTACGGGCGAGTTGTTTCAGGTCACCGAATGGGCGCTGATGAATTACCAACGCGAGCGGCGCACCAACGCCGACCTGTTCGAAAATCGTCTGGAACTGCAAAAAGCCCTGCAACGCAGCGAGGCCCTCAGTGATGCGCTAAAGGAGACTAACGCCGAACTCGAACAAGCGAAGCAGGCGGCAGAACAGGCGAAAGACTTTCGCGGCAAGTTCCTCGCCAACATGAGCCACGAACTGCGCACACCGCTAAACGCCATCATCGGCTTTAGCGATACCATGCTCAACTTTACCGAAATGTACGACAATGTAGCGCTGCCAGAGACGTATCAGCGCGATCTGCGGCAAATCCAAAACAGCGGCGGTCAGTTGCTCAACGTCATCAACGACATCCTCGACCTCGCCCGTGTGGATGCAGGGCGGCTGGAGATCGTCGTACAGCCGGTCGATGTGCGCCCCACTGTCGAAAACGTCCTCGGCGTGGCGGGGGGATTGGTCGGCAGCAAACCGATTAAACTGGAATCCGAACTGCCTGACGATCTGCCCAGAGTGCTGGCAGACGAGACGCGCTTCCGGCAGGTGTTGATGAACATCTACAGTAACGCCTGTAAATTCACCGAGACAGGCACGATTACGCTGTCAGTCAAAGCGGTATCGGATGGCGTGCAGTTCAGCATAAAGGATACGGGTTCCGGCATCGCGGCGGACCAACTGGACCGTATCTTCGAGGAGTTCCGTCAGGCGGGCAACAAAGGCCGCGACCCACGTGCAGGGTCCGGGTTGGGGCTGGCAATTTCGCGCCAGTTGCTTAACCTGATGGGCGGTCGCATCTGGGCAGAAAGCGTCGTCGGTGAGGGCAGTACCTTCCATTTTGTGCTGCACGAGGTCAATGGCAACCACACGCCACAGATCATCACCGATCCCGATCAGGTGACCAAACCGGCGGTATCGCTACACGGCGCAATGAAAACAGCGACCGCCGAATAAAACAGAGCAGAACGCGAATCATGCATAAGAAATTGAGGCAGCGATGAAAATCCTTTATGTCGAAGACAATATGGCGAACCTGTATCTCGTCAAGCGCATCGCGCATGGGCATGAAGTCATCAACTATATTGACGGTGAGGAAGCGCTGGCGAATATCCAGTCGGTGCAGCCAGACTTGATCTTCATGGATATTCAGTTAGTCGGCGAGATGAGCGGTCTGGATGTGGTGCGGGTCTTGCGGGCAAAGGGCTATACGACGCCAATTGTCGCGGTGACTGCTTATGCAATGGTCGGCGACCGCGAGAAGTGCATTGAGGCCGGGTGCGATGAGTATCTGGCGAAACCGCTGCCCATCCCCGAAGTGCTGGCACTCATCCAGCGCTACGACTCTAGCGGCACAGCCAGACCATCTGCCCCGCTTGCACCAAAAACGGTCGAACCCCGGACCGTCGAAACCGCCACCGAAAAATTACCGATTGTCAACAAATCCGCGCCCGCTGAATCCAAAGACGGTACAAGTCCTGTCGCCACCGAAAACGGCAACGGCAACCACGCGGGCACATCCACCGAAGCAAAAGACGAACAACCGGACAAACAAGAGAACGAACAACAAACGGAAAGTTCCACGGGGTAGCAGCAGTCGCAGCGCTACAAATGATTGATATACACAGGCGGCCTACAATTTGCAGGTCGCCTGTGTTGTTTCTTTGTACTACGGGCGAATCAGCGCCAGAATCGAGGACAGGCGCTTCATATCACCACTGAGCAACTGCGCGATCTGTCGCCCGGACCGGACGAGAAACCCGTAGCGATCATCCGCATGATAGGCTCCGGTGGCATAACGCAAGATAGCCGCCAGCAGATCATCACTCGGCACTTCGGATGCGTTGAGGATCAGCCGGAAGAAATCAGGCTGTGATGTAAAATCAAACACTTCCTGGGCGCTGCACAGCGTCACCTCTGACAGACTCATGGGCGGGCGCGGCGGCAAGCTGTGGACGTACCCGCCGTCGAACTGGTAGCCGATATTCAGTACACTAATTTCTACGGGGATAATGCGGTTTTCGCGCTGGTCACGCAGCACATTGGGGTCCACCGCCTCCGCCATGACCAGTTCGCTAATCAACAAGTCGTCTTTGATCTCGACGGCATAGATCACACCAACGGCGAAGATACGGTCATCGTTGGCGATGGGTGCTTTAACCAACGCGCCGAAGTCGTGGCGATAGTCGATGCGGGCGCTGTGTGTACCGCAGCTAAATCCGCGTGTACTGGCACGCAGCACGCGCCCGACCATGTCGTCTACGGGCAGGCCGTCCTGCGGGATGGGTTCCAGGGTCATCGGGGTTACTCCTGTTGATCACACCAGCCAATTGACTGTCGTTACGTCTAGCTGGCTGAAGTCTTTCGTATTGTCGGTGACGAGTGTCGCATTCCGGCGATGTGTGAACACGGCAATCAGCAAATCGGCGTCGGCAATCTGCACGCCATTGGTCCGCAGACGCGCCCACCACGTCGCCGCTAACGTCCAGTAGTCGCGGGTGTAGTCCTGCCAGTCGAAACGCCCGAATAAGTCTTGCAAGCGCTCAAGTTGCTTATTTGCGCGTTTTGCCTGTAAGCCCCTTCGTGTTTCGTACCAGACTACCGGACAACCAATCAACATATGATCGGTGAGTGATATATTTTGTAGTTCTCTCATGACAGGTACTTGACGTTTGAGTATGGCAGAAACAATATTGGTGTCGAGAACGTAATAGTTCATTCGTCATCCGTTTCGATGTTGATGTCACGTTCAGCGAAATTCATGCGATTGTCTTTTACAAATTGTTCGAACTCGTCCCACCATTCGTCGGATTGATCGTCTTCGGGACGCTGTTCCCATTCCTGCATCAATGACAATACCTGTCCCGCTGGTGTTGATGTCGCTTCCTCCGCCCCAGGTTCGGACGCGATGAAGCGCTGCCACACCGCCAGCGGAATCTGCACGATAGGTGCGCCGTTTTCGTCTGTAGTTTCGATTGCTGCGCGTTTCAGTTCATCTGTGGACATGAGCTAATTCTCCCTTACACGCGACGTTTGCCGCCACCACCCAACGATTTCCGCGCTGCGCCGGATTCAACACCGCCGTTGCTGCCGTTCATCATCGCCTTGTAGAAGGCGTCGTCGTAGTTGCGCGTCTTGACCACAACCGGCATGGGCACCGCGTGCCCCATGATAATCGCCTGCTGCTTGGTATCCAGACGGGCGAGTACTTCGCGCAAGCCGCCCGCGCCACTGATGCCGTTCAACACCGCGCCAATATCGCGCTCGTTATCCAGCAGGGCCGTGACACGCGTCCCGATCTGGCTCATGACTTCTTCGTCAATGCCACTGGGACGCTGATCGACCACCAGCAGCGTCACCTTGTATTTGCGCAACTCGCGGGCGATGATGCCGAAAATTGTCTGCCTTGCGATGAGTGGATCAAGGAACTTATGTGCTTCTTCGATGGTGATGAGCAGTTGCGGTGGTTCCATAGAGGCGTCACCGAGGGCGCGTTCGACCTTTTCCACATATTGCTCATGGATGCGGCGCGTGATGTAGTTGGCGACGAGCATATACGCTTCCAGCGAATTGCCATAGCGCCCGAATTCGAGGACGACGCTTTTACCCTCTTCAACGAGTAGATGAATGATGCGCTGCACACTGTCCCCGGCGGTTTCAGGTACAAGAAAATCCCAACGCTCGAAACGTTCCAGACGGCGCTGGAGTGCGGTCAGCGTCCCCGCCAGCAGCGCGGTATGTTCGGTCAAATAGTCGATGTCATCGGGATCGCCACGCAGTAGCCGCCCGATCCACTCCTCGCCCCACAGCTTGCGCAGACTATACGCCGCGTCAATCATCGCATCAGAAAGGCTCATCGTCCCCTTGAGCATAGCGATGTCTTCCGGCTCGATTTCGGTATAGGCGAGCTTGATCTCACTGTCGTATTTGGCGTTACGCCGCCGCGAAGATTCCGCATCCAACGTGAGAATCGTCACCTTGCCGGGGAACAGTTGCGCCAGTCCCTTCGCTTTAGGTCCGCGCTCGTCGGTGACTTCCCAGCCGTAATCGTTGTGCATGTCAAAAATCAGATTGACCGCCTGCCCGCGATTGATGACACCTGATAGCAGCACGCGGGTTAAAAAGCTCTTGCCCGTGCCCGATTTGCCGAATACACCGACCGAGCGCTCTACCAGCCGCTTGAGGTCGAGGTTGATTTGCGTTTGTTCGAGTTCCAGCGGCACGCCGACGTTAAAGTGAGTCGCATCTTCATGCCCGAATACATCGTTCACATCGTCCTCGGTGGCGTTGACCACATGCGTAAAGTGACCGGGTACGGTCTTGACCGGGCGCGGCGATCCATCCTGATCAATGCTCAACATGGGCGCGACGTGGATCGTACCATAGGCAGCGGTCCCGGTGTAGATGTCACGCAGGAACGGGTCAGACATATCTGGCGGGTCGTTTTGAATGCCCGGATTGGTGTTGTTGAGTTCAATGTCGGTCAACATGCAAAAGAAGCGTTTGCGCTCTCCATGCACGACGACATAGCGCCCGACCGCCAGTTCTTCGACGGATTGCGCCTGATCGAGTTTGACGACCAGCCCCTTACTCAGCGATCCGCCGACGACCACGCCCAGGCGGTCGCTGGCGGGGATGCCACCGCCACGCGGGAACCAGACTTCGAGGTTTTCACCTTCATTGCTCATAGTGTACCTGTGTTCGTGTGTCTCTCATTTATGGGTTCATTGTACGCGAAAGTGAACGTTTGGTCTATGAGAGGCGAGAGAAGGTGAAGGAGAAAGAACAAAGGGAAAGCCAGAGCAAAAGCGTAATGTAGATGGGCGTGCCTCAAGATCGCCGCCAGCGTGCAGACCATGAAGTCCAATTCAAGGGTCATAGCGGGTCAAATTGTGTCATAATGTGAATGATCTATCACACGCGAAAGGCGATCTGTTATGACTCTCACCATTCCACCTCCGTACTACTGGCAAAGCGAGCGCATTCGTTTGCGGCCTATGCATGTCGATGACACGCAACTGTGGCTAGAAGAACAACAATCCGACAGCGAGGCAATGCGCTTTCTGGGTTATGGCATTGCACTGCCGTCTTCCGAACACGACATGCACCAATTCGCCGAACGATATGCAGAGTTCAAGAATCACGAAGAACGCCTCATGTTCTCCGCAGAGACGCTGGACGGTACGCTAATCGGCGGCTTCAACATCCACTCAATGGACCGTAAAAACGGCACATTCGAGACGGGCAGCCGCGTTTACCGGGCGCATCGCGGGCAGGGCTATGGCTTTGAGGCCAAAATCATGCTGCTGCGCTACGCCTTCCATGAGATGCGCTTCCAGAAGTACAACATCCGCTGTATGGCGACCAACGATCCGATGATCCATCATGCCACCCGATTAGGGTGCCAGCAAGAAGGCCGCATCCGGCGGCATATTTACACCGGTGGCGAGTACGTTGACGAGTTGATTTACGGCCTCACCCGTGAGGAATTCGACGCGTTGCTGGCCCGGCTGGATTCTGCGACCACAACCAACCCCTAACACCGCCGCATTCCACTGCCATTGACGCCCCCCATGCCGTTTGTTATGCTGGCGACCATCGCGCATGGGGTTCTTCTCCCATGCGTCGCACTTTGTACGTTTTCCCGGTAAGGACAGGCTGTGATATCCGGTCGCCTGAGTTTCTGGATCGCCGTCGCATTGCTGTTGGTGGCAGCGGTGTTGCGGATTCACGAATTCGCCACACTCCCGCCCGGTTTACATGCGGGCGAAATCACCGACATTCGTGTTGCCGAAGCGGTGCGCGATGGCAACGTCAGCGTATTTTATGACCTCGGCGACGACGGGCGCGACGGACTGTATCCGATTGCGGTTGCCACCGTGACCACCCTCACCGGGGCCGGGACCATCGGCTACCGGTTGGTGTCGTTGTGGGCGGGGATGCTGCTGCTGGCGCTGGTATTCGCGCTGGGTCGCCGCCTAGCGGAACCGGGCGCGGGCCTGTTCGCACTGGCATTGCTGGCCTTTGGGTTCTGGCCTGTGCTGCTGTCACGCATGGCGATTCACATGGCAATTGTCCCCACGTTGATCGCCGTCATCCTGTTGAGTCTGGCGGTCGCGCTGCCGGTCTATCCCAAATTTCCCAACGAGCGCGGGTTGAGTACCGCCTTCGTCGCGCTGGGTGTTTCGGTCGGCATCACCCTGTATGCGCATCCGGTGGGCCTCGTCGCCGCGTTGATGAGCATGGCCTTCATCCTCTACGTGGTGCGATCACGCCAGCCGCTTTCCCGCCGTCGCCAGAGCTACACCAGTTTCGCGCTGCTATTGGTGCTGACGCTGGCGATTCCTTATGTCACGTCCTCGATTCGCCTGGGCGAACTCAACGGCGCAACGCGCTTGATCGCAGAATTTCAGGGCACATCGTTGCAAGATATCTTCGATAGTCTGATAGGGCTGGCCTTTCTGGGTGATCGTAACCCGGCGGTGAATTTGCCAGAGCGCCCGCTGTTTGACCCGGTCAGCGTGGTGTTTATGGGCATCGGGCTGGCAGCCGCATGGCGGCGCAGGCGGCGTCCCGGTTACGGGCTGGTGTTGATTGCGGTCACGTTTCTTGGTCCGGTCGCCTTATTTTCCAGCAAAAGCACGATGTTCGAGGCTTTCGCGCCGCTGCTGCCTGTTTTGGCGCTTTTGTTTGGACTGGGCATCAGCGCGTCGATTGTGCGCCTTAACCGCAGCGGATTGCGCATCGGCGCGGGGATGGTCGCGGTCGGCGCTGTTGCACTCATCGCCTTTACGCTGTGGTGGACGAGCACCGACCTGTTTACGCGCTGGGGCGACCTCCCCACCGTCCGTGCAGCCTATGCCGCACGTCTTGGCGATATCGCCCACTATGCCGACCGCACCAGCCCGCACACTCCAACGGTCATCTGCGGCTGGAACCCCAACCAGCGCCCGTCTGACGAGCAGTTGAGCGACGCACAGTTGATTGATCTGATGATGAATCGACAGGGTGCGCCCGTCCGTTGGGTGGATTGTATGAACGGTCTGGTCATCACTGACGGCGGCGCACAACAGCAAATTCTGCTGCCGAACCCGACCGTCCTCGATAACGCACATCCGCAGGTGCGGCGCTGGCTGAGTCGCGGTGAACTGATTGATCCTGATATTGCCGCGAAAAACGACATTCCAGCCGATGCCGCCCTCATGCTTGAAGTCGCCGATGTGCTGCCGGATGCGCTCGGCGTGTTTACCGTGACGACCCCGGTCAACTATGCGCCAGAAACAGGCGAAAGCCCGCCTTTCGCGCCCCCGGTCAGCTTTGGCGGCAATTTGACGCTGCTCGGTTATGTGCCCGAACTGGTCGAGTTTTATGTGCCGGGAGGCTGGCTGGTGCTGCCTTCGTACTGGCGGGCGGATGGACTCGTCCCGCGTGATCTGCGTCTGTTCACACATGTGCTATCTGACCCCGGTGCGGCCCCCCCTGCCAACACAGATACGATCAGCGTTTTGCCATCTGGCCTGCGCGACCGCGATGTGCTGTTGCAGGTGACATACGTGCGAATGCCGGAGTCACTGCCATCGGGACCGTACAGTATCTCCATCGGCGCGTATCAGGATACGTCTGATGCCCGACTCGACGTACTTGAAGAAGGTATACCACGTGGCACGCGCCTGTTCTTGTATGATATTCAGGTTATCGAGCCGGAACCCGATGTGCCTGCGCCGGAACCCGATGTGCCTGCGCCGGATGGGACGGCAGATGGAGGAACAGGCTGATGTTTGAAGTCGTATTTTTAGGGACATCCGCTTCTGCGCCGAGTATCTATCGCGGATTGCCGTCGCTGGCAGTCCTTGCCGGGGAACACCGCTTTCTCGTCGATTGCGGCGAAGGCACACAACGACAGATTTTACGCAGCGGCATCGGCTTCAAGCGGCTCAAGCGTATTCTGCTGACACACGGGCATCTCGATCATATTCTGGGTATCGGTGGCTTGATGTCGTCCCTCACCCGCTGGGAAGATGTGGAGGAGATCGAGATTTATGGCGGCAAATCCGCGCTTGACCGCGTGGACGCGCTGCTGTTTCAGGTGGTGTTTCGCGGGCAGAAGCCGCCCGTTCCCCTGCATCTGGTGGACCTGAACCCCGGTCGCATTATGCAGGCCAAAGAATTTGCGGTCAGCGCGTTCCCGGTGCAGCATCGCGGAACCGGCAACTATGGCTTTGTCTTTAAGGAAAACGACTATCGCCCGTTTCAGGTCGAAAAGGCAGAAGCGCTCGGCGTCCCCGCCGGACCGGAACGCGGGCGGCTGGTGCGCGGCGAGACGGTCACATTGACCGATGGCACGACCGTCTCGCCAGAAATGGTGCTTGGGGATATGGTTCCGGGGACGAAGTTGGTCACTGTGGGCGATATTGGTGCGCTGAACGATCCTATCCGCGAAATGGCACAGGGGGCGCACGCCCTGGTTATGGAAGCGACTTTCCTCGAAGTTGAAGCCGATATCGCCGGACAGTTCGGGCATATCACGGCGCGGCAGGCAGGGGAATTCGCCCGTGAGTGCGGGGTCGGCACGCTGTTATTGACACATGTCAGCCGTCGCTATCGTGAGCGTGATATCATTGACGAGGCTCGCGCCGCCTTCCCGAATACTTACGTCGCCCGCGATCTCGATCATTTCGTGATCCCGCGTGATAAACCCGTTTTCAAGCAGACGAACAATCCACCAGCGCAAGACGAATAGCGCACCTCACACCCAATTAGAAAAGGACACGCATGAGCGAACAGAAGAAAATCGCCGTCTATGGCAGTGCAGGCGTCGCGCCGGAATCGGACGAATACAAGGCCGCCGTTGCGGTCGGGGCGGCGCTGGCAAAAGCCGGATACGCGGTCATGACCGGAGGCTATGGCGGCATTATGGCAGGCGCAAGCCAGGGTGCCGCCGAAGCAGGCGGGCACGTCATCGGCGTGACCAGCGGGCGCATCGAGACGATCCGCAAACGTATCAGCCCCAATGAGTGGGTCGCAGAGCAAATCCACCACGAAAACCTGCTCGACCGTCTGCTGGTTCTGGTTCACGAAGCCGATGGCTACGTCATCATGCCCGGTGGACTGGGCACGCTGACCGAAATGGCACTGGCGTGGGAACTCGTTCGCGCCGGGGAACTGCCGCCGCGCCCGATTGCCGTTTACGGAAGTCACTGGCGCGAGATCATCACGCCGTTGCAACAGAGTGAATACATCCGTGAGGCCGCTTTCAACGCGGTATTCTTCGTCGATGATGCGGACGCCGTTGTCAATGCGATGGCGGGTGACATCACAAACCGCGACGCCATGCAGAAAACGATTAAAGGGTAATAGCAACGCATCTGGCGGCGTCTATCGAACATTCGATAGCCCGTTGCGTGGACACGGCACTGCCGTGTCCACGCGGACAGCGGATAATGGAACATACCCGTACATCTCCGAGGAAACCACCTATGACCGACATCCCCGCCGCGCTTGCCGAAAAGCGCCGCAACAAAGACACCTTCTTCAAATCACACTCGCAATCGCCGCTGAACCCCGCGCAGAAAGCCGGATTCGACGGCCTGGACTACTACGACTACACCCCCGATCTGATCGTGACTGCGACCGTCGAACCTGTGGACGGTGACGGCGCGATTCAGATTTTCACGACGACCAACGAAATCCGGCAGTACCAACGCTATGGACGCGCCACGTTTTCGGTGGATGGCGAACAGGTCACGCTAACCATCTACGAGACGCCGCATGGCTACTTTCTGCCGTTCGTGGATGCCAACGCCGGGGAAGAAACCTACCCCGCCGGACGTTATCTTGATCTCGAATCAAACGACGGCGCGACTTTTGTCATCGATTTTAATCAGGCGTATAACCCGTTTTGCGCGTTCAGTGATAATTATTCGTGCCCCATCACCCCGCAGGAAAATCGCCTGCCGGTGGCGATCCGCGCCGGAGAGAAGGTCCCCGGAGAGTGGGTGAAAGCCTGATCACTGCGCCTGTGCTGCGCCGCGAAATGCCGGGACCAGCAGCAGCGCCAGCACACCGGCGATAAGTCCGAGGGCGGCCATTTCGCTCATGGTCTGTGCGGCGGCGTTGATATAGGTAATCGGGTAGACGGTGGCGTAATCCTCTGGCGTGACCAAGTCAAACACAAAGCGCCCTTCTTCCACAGCGGTGACGAGGTCGTTAATCCGCTGCGCACCGAATACGCTCAGGGCACTGGTGGCGATGGTCATGCCCACCATGCGAATTCCCAGCACCAGCGCCGACGCCATGCCGCGCTGCGCATCATTGACGGCCTGTAACATGGTCGAAATCACCGGGGTGAATGTAAGGCCGATCCCGGTCCCGGTGATCGCCATCAGCAAGCCAATATGCAAATTCGTCAGCGTCAGGTCCAGCAGC
>DAOTXA010000450.1:0-21436 GCA_034435595.1 Anaerolineae bacterium
CGGGTCGTCGCCCTGTTGGACGATCACAATCATCTCGACCTCGCCACGATACCCGGCAGATTCGGCAAGTTGGGCGGCGGTTTCGCCATCACTGCCCGTGTAGATCAGGTCGCCTTCAAGTTCGGCGGTCGCACGGCTACTCAGATCGGCAGCGTGGGCGGCGGCGGCCTCGTTGAGTGTCGCATTCTCATTGAGATCGCTATAGCCATTATCGACCCGCCACATGTTCAGCGCCTCAATGCTGGCAATCGTTGTGTCATCGACGGCGACAATCGGGTCGGGCGTGGCGTCAGCAACCCCGGCGGTTGGCGTCGGGGGATCATCTTCGCTATCGCCGCCACCGCCAGCAATAATCAAGACCGCCAGCACTGCAACGATAATTACTGTTGCCAGCGCAATCAGCGGAACCGGCAGCCGGGGCCGTTCACCTGCGCCGGGGACGCGGGGCAAGCGCTGCACCTGCGGGTCGGGACTGTCATCAGGTGGGGGCGGATTTTCCAGACTGGCCTGCACCTGCGGGTCGTTTTCCAGGTCGCGGACAGCGGCGACTTTGTCGGTTTTGGTGATGTTGCGACCGCGCCGGCTTTGTAAACGTCGCGGGACGCCTGCCGCTGTCAGTGACGCGAACAGCCGCTCGTCAACACGCCCGTCGTCGTCGCGCACATCCTCAAACTGGCGATCCACGAACAGGGGCCAGTTTTCCCCCTCCAACAGCAGCGGAAAGGTCGGCTTGCCCCATTCATCGGCTAGCAGCACCTCGCGCTGCACCCAGCGAGATGCCTTCGAGCGCGGCGTCATGATGACGACGATAGCGGCGCAGGTGCGAATCCCGGCGACGATCTCGTCCCACCAGTCAGAGCCGCTGTGCAGGCTTTCGGTATCCACCCACACGTCAAAGCCCGCATCCAGCAAAGAACTTACCAGGCGGTTAACGTATTTATGGTCTTGTTTGCTGTAGCTGACAAAAACGTGAGACATGATCTTACTCACAGAGTTGTTCGGTGTAGGTTGCATAAATGAGTATAGACAGGCGTGACACAGTGCGCAATGGGTTATCGACATTCGCGTATTAGCCAATTACCAACAGCTTTACGCTAAACGCGCACTGCGATCTATGATACAGTGGGCGTAGATTTGACGGACGAGCGTACATTTTACAAACGAGACTTTTATGGCAATCGACTACACCATCGGCTATGACTGCGTGCCCAAACAGACCTTTGGCGCGGACGGTATTCTGGACCGGCTTAAGGGCAAAGAGCGGGCAGAATCGGTAATCCAACTGTTCCGGCGCAACGGCGACGACCGCCCCCCGTCAGAGATGGGCTTTGAGTTTACACGGTCCACCCCCGACGGGCAGGAAGAAACCCGCGTCATCGTCGTGCAGACCCTGCTAGACCGCGCCGGTGAACTGGACGCGGTCACCCATCACTGCGAAGGGTGCCCCGCCAATCGCACCGGGCAGCCCTTTGGCTGCAATGGCTTTATCCAATATCCGATTTCCAGCGCGGCGGAAAAATGGCTGCTGGACCGGATGCCCGTCCCCGACGATACGCTGGTGTGGATGCTGCTGCGTCAGGGCGTCAAGGAGTTCAACTACAACGGGTCCAGCGTAGAGCCGATGCGTGCCGCCAGTAACACCTATTTCGAGTCGCAAACGCCGGAATCGCGCCGCCTGGGTCAATTGCTGCTGAACGCGGATCAGTTGTTCGAGATGATCTTTGCTGTCGGCAGCATCCAGCCCAATCACGGGGCGCTGCTGCTGCTGTTCGCCCATGCCATCCCGCGCACAGTCGAAGCAGACGACATTATGAACATCACCCCGCCGCCGCCTGATCTGGAGACGAAGCATCCGTTTTTGCTGAAGCCCGAAGACACTGACGACCGCACAATCAGCGAGTTCAAGCAATTTTTTCGTGCGCTATACATGGCGTGGAAGCTGAACGTCTCGCTGGTGGTGGATGCGTAGCAATTCGCACAGATAACATTTTGATTACACATGGGTGTCATAATGGATGAATTGACTGGTTTGTTGTCACTTTACCCTACCCTAAAGCCCTACCTCAATTGTCTCTCTATACGGGCAAGGCCAGGATGGGGTTAAATACATACTCTAACGCGAATATCGGATAAACAAACCTGCTGAAAGCTAAAAGCGTGTATGTAAATTCATTTGTTATGCTGATTTGTCGCCGGATGCTGAAGCAATCCGGCTACCAAAAAAACCAGGTCCACTGGAAGGGGCTGTAAAATCTGGCGACGTGCCGGTCAGAGCGCCCTCCGTGCGCTTCCGGCGTAATTTGGAGCCGTCGGCTTTAGCCGATGGTGGCAAAACACCCTCTAAAAGCTAACGGTTGATACTATGTTTTCACTCAACACCCGCCTGCTTGCTTCTTACGTGTTGTTGCTGGTCGTCACGCTGACGGCGATCACACTGGCGCTTGGCCTGCTATTGAGCAATCAACCTGCGCCGCCAGAACAAACCTACGAGCGACTGTCCGCGCTGCTGCGCGGCTTGAACGCCAGCGCCGAACTACCAGCGAACAGTGATGTGATGCGTCAGGGCTTCCGGCAGCGGGAGGAACTGGTGATCAACACCCAACGGCTGGACGAATTTTCCGAAACCAGCGATGTGCGCGTAATGAGCATCCTGTTTTTGCGATCCCGCGTCCTGACCCTGTACGATACAGAGCAGCATTACCAACGCAATGACCCGATTCGGCTGGCGGAATATGAAGGCTACAACAACAGCACACTAGAACGCTGGGAAACGGCCTTCCGGCTGCATCAGCTACACGGCGAATTCAAGGATATTGACGATAGTTCCTGGCTGTTTAGCGGACTCGCCTTACTGAGCGACAACGAAACGGGCCTCATGTTTCTGGTGGCAGAACCGCGCCCGGTGCGGTCGCTACAGGCGACGCTGGTTAACTTCGGACGGACGCTGTTTGTCCCGGTGGCGCAGGCCGCCTTAAGCGGTCTGATGATTGCGATTTTGCTGGCGACCCTCATCAGCAGCACGATTACGCGCCCGCTGCGTGCCCTGAGCAGTGCAGCGAGTGCGGTTGCAGAGGGCGATCTTGACCAGCGTGTCCCGGTCAGCGGTCCGCCGGAGGTGCGTGCGGTCGCGGGTGCGTTCAATCGTATGAGCACCGAGGTCCGCAATACACAGAGCGCCCAGCGCGATTTCATGGCGAACGTATCGCACGATCTCAAAACGCCATTAACCTCGATTCAGGGCTATTCGCAGGCGATTATGGACGGCGCGACCAACGATCCGGTCGAAGCAGCCGCCATCATCCACGACGAAGCCGAACGCCTGAATCGCATGGTCGCCGAACTTAGCGACCTCACACGTTTACAGGCGGGGCAGCTTTCTATGCAGATGAGTTCGATTGACATCGGGCAGTTGACCACCGCCGTCGCGCAGAAATTGGCAGTCGTGGCGAAAAACGCCGGGGTGACGCTGCATGTGACTGCGCCTTCTCTGCCGTCCATCAACGGCGACGGTGACCGTCTGGTGCAGGTATTGAACAACCTCATCGGCAATGCTATCAAATACACGCCGGAAGGCGGGCACATCAGTGTGGTGGCAGCCCTTAGCGGGCAGGGCAAACAGCGTGGCGTCGAGGTCATCGTGCGCGATACCGGCGTCGGCATCCCTGAAAAAGACCTGCCGCGCATCTTCGAGCGCTTTTATCAGGTGGATAAGGCACGCGGTCCCCGGCGCGGGACCGGACTCGGCCTCGCCATTACCCATGAGATCGTCCTCGCGCATGGTGGGCGCATTGATGTGCAAAGCGCACAGGGCAAGGGTGCGCAGTTTACGGTGTGGCTGCCCTCGCAGGATACGACAACCATTGTTCGCCCGCGCTCGGACCTGCTGCGGTCCTCTTAATGTATTGTCCAGTAGGTTCAGGCTTCAACCCATCTTCTGCCACCACATGCCAACTGTAGCGAAAGGTCGATTTGTTAAAAACCAATCGCACTTCCAGAATTCGCTGCTTCTCTATACCAATCAGGTGCGAAGGCAACTTGACAGCAAAACGATCAAATCCGCGTGCCAAAGACAAATACATCACGATACTCGATGCAAAATCCAGCCACGCATCAGGCGGACTAAAATCCACGAGAAACCCACCTAACCACTGCCAATAAGTTAGCGTGGTTTGCGGCGGGTTCAAAATCTGCCATAGTCTGCATCACCATCCCCTCATGCACATGTCAGCGCGTCGTAAGGCGTTTGCGCTTTACTTGATACGACAGGCTTCAACTCAGGATGAGACATGCGAACGATTCACGGACTATGGGCGATGTCGCGCCCGCTACAAATCGTAGCGGTGGTACTGGTCTACGGGCTAGGGGCGCTGGTGGCGCGGGCGTTGAGCGGATCACAACCCGGTACGGATACACTCCTCATCGGGCTGCTGGCGCTGGTGCCGACGGCGGCGAGCATCCACTATGCGAACGAATACGCCGACTTTGAAACCGACGCGCTGACGGACCCGACGCCGTTTAGTGGCGGAAGTGGCGCTATCCCCGCCGGATTGGTGTCACGGGGGGCGGCGCTGGGTTCCGCGTGGGTGACGTTGTGCGCTGGACTTGGAATCGCGGGGGTCGGGTTGGCGGGTAGTTGGCTATCCCCCGAAGCGGTGGGACTGCTCGTTATCGGAGTGTTCTTCGGGTGGATGTACTCACTCCCGCCGTTGAAGCTGGCATGGCGAGGCTGGGGCGAGTTGGATAACGCGCTGTTGGGCGGGATGGCGCTTCCCCTGTACGGGTACGCGGCGGCTTCGGGCGAGGTGGACATACTGGCGGTACTGGCGTTTGCGCCATTTACGATGCTGGTGTTTCTCAACTTGCTGGCGACGACATGGCCCGACCGTCGGGCAGACGCGCAGGTAGGCAAGCGCACACTGGCGACCCGCTTCCCGGCTGATTGGCTGCGCTGGCTGTATGGGGCCGGGGCGGTGCTGGCGCTGTCTTTGTTGGGGAAGGCGGTGGTGTTCGGCGCGATCCCGGCGAGTGTGGCGTGGGTGAGTCTGGGCGTGGTCCCGCTGGTGGTGTGGGGGGCATGGCGGTACACGCGGACCGAGTTCCCGGCGGCAGGGGTGGTGGCGATGGTGGCGCTGTTGCTGGCGCAGATGGCGGGTTGGTTATCAATCAGCTATTAGCCGTTAGCTTTTAGAGGGTGTTTGTACAAATATACGTTACCTGCTTTTCCCGCCACCGGCTAAAGTCGGCGGCTCCAAATTGCGCTCTGACCGGCGCGTCGCCAGATTTTACAGCCGCTTCCGGCACGCTTTTAGCTTTCAGCGGGTTTGCTTATTCGATATTCGCGTTATTAGCGCCTTGCCGCAGTTTTTGCGCAGTGTGGATGATGTTTTGTGCTGTCCGTCGGATTCATCGCTCGTATGCGCTGCAAAGCACAAAACGGGCGATCCGTAGATCACCCGTCAAATGTCGCTGCGCGGGCGTGCTAGTAGCGGCCCATCCGGTACCCGTATTTCGCCATGATTTTAGCGGTCATGTCCTCCGCCAGATCAATCACCAGTTGATCGTCGGTGCTGGCGCTGGCCTTCGCCGCTTCCAGAATGTCACGGATAGCGTTCAGGTTATCCAGCTTGTTTTCGTGTGGGATCACGATCATCTCATCGACCAGAATCCCACCCAGGATCAGCGGCAGGTACATTTCAAGCATCCCCAGCGACGATTCCGGGTCCCATAACGAATCGGTGACCTGTGCGCTGTACGCGGTCATATCTCTGCGACTGAAGCCGAGGCCCGTTTCCTTGTTGACAAGTGAAAACCCGTGATGGATCGCATCATCCAGCAGATCGTCGTACAGAGGGCCGCTGAGTGCCGAAATCGTATTTTCGACCACAACCGCGTCATAACCAACACGTTCCAGCAAAGTACGTGTCCAGTGCGGGACCGGGACCGGCGAGCCGTCGTCGGGCCAGTCGGTTTCGACCGTGTGCGCCAGACGATACACGTCCTCGCCCTCGTAGGCCGGGTTCGACTGCGATTCGCGGGCGAGTTGCAACACAGAAACGAGTAGTTTGGTGATGTAATGAGATTCTGCTTCCGCGATGTCATAGCCAGTAGACCACAGTCGCTGTTGGGTGACAGGCAGCAATGCGCGATAAAGCGCTTCAGTCTCTAGCTGCGGGATAACCTGTCGCATCAACACATGTGCATAGCGTTCGACCAGGGGACGAGCGTCAGTATTGGCGCTGATGGTCCACAAACGAATCCAATTCGGGTTTTTACGTGTGATCTTCTGCTCGCCACCCGGCTTGACCGTGAATTCACTGGTCAGCGTTTTACCACCCAGAAAGCCGCGCTTGGCGATGGAAAAGGTATGGTTCTTCAACCGAGCAAGGCGTTCCAGTGTGCTGGGCGTAAATTGAAAATAATAGTCCAGGCTGGCGGGCGCACCTTCACTGCGCACGCGGCGCGGTTTGCCCAGCGGCTTGGCGTGGAACGTCGCGCCGATGCTGTAGCCGTCCCCGGTCGCCGTCTCGATGCGACAGTTGACAGGCAACACCAGATAGCCGACTTCCGCCGGGAACAGGGTAACTTCCTTGCTTGTCTCTTTGGCGGCAAAGCGCCCGTTTTGCCCATCGGCATCGCGCCCCGGCAGTTGCAGCACAGCCATCACCTTTACCGAAACATCGGTGACATTCTGCAACAGGGCGACCACCGCGAAGGGCTTGCCCGCCGTGACCGTCTGCGGGCGCACAGCAATCGCCACTTCAACACAATTGGCAATCAGAAGACGCTCGCCCCCGGTAACAAAACCAAGAATATCCGGGTAGTTGGGTGTGCCGTTATTTATGACCATAATCGTCTCTCTTTATCGCCCTGCTTCAAAGAACGTGTTTTTCTGCGTCTGGTTCATTATAATCGGCATTGATGTAACGAATCAAAAGGTTTCCGCAAGGAAAACCAAATTTTTTGTGGATTTTTGGTTTCTGATTGGAGTTAATGCGCTGTGAATATCTTTATCGTCTATGCGCATCCCGAACCGCAATCTTTTCTAGCATTGCTGAAAAATCGCACGATTGAGGTGCTAACCCAGCAAGGGCACAGCCTGCAACTATCCGACCTGTACGCGATGCGCTTTAAGGCAGCGGCGGACCCCGGCGATTTTACCGAGCGCTACGACCCCGCGCACTTTGATCTCGTCGCAGAACAGGCGCACGCGGCGCAACACGGCACCTTCGCGCCCGATATCTTACAAGAGCAGCGCAAACTCCGCTGGGCAGATACGGTGCTGTTTTACTGTCCGCTGTGGTGGTATTCGGTGCCCGCCATTCTAAAGGGTTGGATCGACCGTGTGTTAGCCGCAGGCTTCGCCTACGGGCCGAAGCCCGCGTTGGTGGGCAAGCGGGCGATGTTTACGGTCACGACGGGCGGGCAAGCGCGACCATTCACGCCGGAAAAACGTGTCGCCATCATCGACATTCTCGACCACATCCAGCGCGGGACGCTGCATCTGTGTGGGTTATCTGTGTTGCCACCCTTCGCGGCGTATGGCGGCGACCACACCACCCGCGAACAGAGCCAGCAGTATTTGCTGCAATACACGCAGGTGCTTTCCGCCCTGCCGCAAATCGTCCCCATCGACTACTCACAACCGGGCGGTTATGCGTTCTAAGAAGCCGTTTGAGAAGTCGAAATCCATGACTGCCCTCACCAGCCCCTGCCCCCCTCACCCCAACATACAAGGGACTTAGGGTGAGGGGGCGTTTTCAAATAGCTTCTAAGTGTCACCCTGTGCCCACATCAGATCGCGAATTGTCCCCTCGGTGTGCTGCGTTAGCGGTGTGATTTCACGCGTTTCTGTATCATAGCGGTACAACTGCGCGATGCCGTTTTCATCAACTGCCGTATATGCGAAGTACGCACCGTCGGGACGATACACGACCTGCGGGATTTCCGGCAACCCTTCGATGACGGCACGCGCTGTGCCTCTGGCGCGATCATACACAAAGATGGCTTCTACCCCGGCGATGACCATCGCACCGCCATCGGCACGCCAGTCAAAGCTGGTCGCCTGACCTGCCGGAAGTGCCTGCGCCACAGGAGCCACTGAATCCACCGGCAATAAGAAGGGAACGCCTGCGGTTAAACCCGGTCGCGGCGGCAAATCGGGCCGGATGTAGGTCAGCGTCGTCGGGTTTGCCGGGTCAAAGACCAGGTTGAAGTCATTGCCGAAGCCGCGGGTATCAGTCAGCGATTGCGAAATTACCCCGCTGACCAGATCGGCGGCAAATGTAGTGATGTTGCTGAAGTACACCCGGTCGCCGGATGGATGCCACGCGACATCGGTCAGGGTCGTGGCCTCGGACTGAAAGACGAGCCGCTGCCCGTTATCCGCCGGGCAGTTGCCACTGCCAGATACTCGCGCTACATATAGACCGCGTGGCATTCCCGTGGCCTGTGCGCCGATGAAAGCCAATGAGTCGCTGTTTGCCCCCCATGCGGGAGCCAGCACTTCCGCAAAGCCGAGACAAGACACCTGCTGTAGATAGCTGGCGTCCGGCGTCATGACGAAGACTTCCCGCGCACTGCCCGCCCCCGGCGCGACAAAGGCCAGCAGCGACCCATCCGGCGAAAGCGTCAAATCCGTAATCGGCACATCCACGCCGAAGGTCTGCACGATCTCCTCAAAGCCCGTTTCCGGCTCCAGCGCGATAACGGCATCCTCGTTATAGACGTAGTAGATCGTCCCCGGCGATGCTTCAAGAACTTCGATTGTCGGTGATGGTTCGGGGGAATTGGTGGCGGTCGGCACAGTCGGCGATGGTTCCGGCGTCCATGTCGGCGGCAGCGTCGGACCCGGTCGCGTGTTGGTTGGCGTCGGTTGTGCAGTCTGTGCGGCGGTTGTTTCCTGCACGCCGGGAACCGCCAGCGTGGGCAAGGGTTCCTCGTCGCCACCACAGGCCGCTAAAAATAGCATCACCGCCAGTAGCATCAAACCGCGTATCCATAGCGTCATTACGCCCTCCCTGAGTACATAATCCTTCGTAGAGACGCGGTACGCCGCGCCCGATGCTGCTGTATATTATATCCGTGTGCGTCCAACTGTGCGCCTTCCCGGTATAATGGACTGCATATCCGCTCACGAGCCGAAAGCATAATCTATGAACCCGCAAAACGTCCTCGCAATGGTACAGGAAACCGGCGTCATGGCAGGGATGCGCGGCGACTTTCCGCCACAAACCGCGCTGCGTGTGACCGAAGTCCTGATGAACGCCGGTTTCAAAGCCTTTGAGTTGACCATGACCTCGCCAGACCCTATCGAGGCGATGCAGGCGGTCAAACGCGCCTGCGGTGACGATGCTGCTGTCGGCATGGGGACCATCCTTGACGTTGAAACCGCCAAGCGCGTACTTGACGCCGGGGCAGATTTTGTCGTATCGCCCGCCTTTCAGCCGGAGGTCGTGCAGACGGTTCTCGACGCGGGGCGTTTCATCGCACCGGGGGTAATTACACCTTCGGAATGCGTCGCCGCGTGGGATATGGGCGTCCCACTGCTAAAACTGTTCCCCGTTGGCGGCATCAGCGTCGATTACTTCAAGGCGATCAAGGGTCCGCTGGCACACATGCGCTTTCAAGCCAACGGCGCAATCAATGCGGAGAATACACACGCGTTTATCAGTGCCGGGGCGGTCAGCGTTGGCATCATGGGCTGGCTGACCGGGGACGGGCACACCGATCTCAATACAATCCGCCGCCGCGCCGCCACGCTCAAAAACGCAGTTCACATGGCGCGTACAGGTCGTCCCATGCCCAGAACAGTATAGCGAGCAGGGCTTTCGCTTGAGATGTTTCTCACAATACGTGTTGCTCTGTTTTCCCCGCGGGCGCGGTTCTTCGCGCCCGTGTGATAGAAAGCGAAAGTCTTGGAGAGACTCAATAGCGCACAGTCAGGCATCATACACCATAGGGCAAGTTTGCATCCTCCCACAATTCGCGCCATACTCCGCTGCTATAAAATAATACGCACACAATAGGAGTAAATCGCATGTCTGAGGATGCGCCGACGAAGAACGCCGCCAAATCGCTAAATACCCGCAGCCGTACACTGGTCGCCGGGGTAGAACGCAGTGGTGCGCGGGCGATGTTCAAAGCCATCGGCCTCAGCGACGAAGACCTGGAAAAACCGCTCATCGCCGTCGCCAACACCTGGACCGAGGTCGGCCCGTGTAACTTCCATCTGCGGCGGCTGGCGGCGAAGGTCAAAGAAGGCATCAAACGCGCAGGCGGCACGCCCTTTGAGTTCAACACCGTCAGCATCAGCGACGGCATAACGATGGGCACGCAGGGCATGAAAGCCAGCCTCGTCAGCCGCGAAGTTATCGCCGATAGTATCGAACTGGTTACGCGGGCCAACTACTTTGACGGCGTGATCGCGCTCTCATCATGCGACAAGACGATTCCCGGAACGCTGATGGCGCTGCTCCGCCTTGATCTCCCGTCGATTATGCTCTATGGCGGGACGATCATGCCCGGTAAGCATGACTCCGGCGATATTGACATCGTCTCCGTCTACGAAGCCATTGGACGCTATCAGGCGGGTGACATCGACGCCACCGAACTAAAGGCCATCGAGAACGCCGCGTGTCCCGGCCCCGGCGCGTGCGGCGGACAGTTCACCGCCAACACCATGTCGATGGTCGGCGCGATTATGGGCCTCTCGCCAATGGGTATGAACGACATCCCCGCCGAGGACAGCGCGAAGGAAGATGTCGCGCTGCAAGCCGGGTCTATGCTGCTGGAACTCATCGAAAAGGATATGCGCCCGTCGAAGATCGTCACCAAACAGGCGCTCGTTAACTCGGTGGCAGCCGCGACCGGCAGCGGTGGCAGCACCAACGCTGTGTTGCATCTGCTTGCCTTCGCCCGTGAAGCCGGCATCGACCTGACCATTGACGAAATCGAGGCCATTAGCAAAAAAACGCCTATCATCGCCGATATGCGCCCGACCGGAAAATACGTCGCCTTTGATCTGTTCAAGGCGGGTGGCATCAAACTCTTCGCCAAACGGATGTTGGATGGCGGCTGGCTGGATGGCTCTACGCAGAATGTGAACGGTAAGACATTGGCAGAAACCGTCGCCGATGCGGTCGAAACCGAGGGGCAGAAAGTCGTCCTCCCCGTCGATAAACCAATTAAACCCTCCGGCGGACTCGTCGTCCTCAAGGGCAATCTGGCCCCCAATGGCGCGGTGGTCAAGCTCAAGGGCGATGAACCACAGCATCACAAGGGGCCGGCGCGGGTATTTGACAACGAGGAAGACGCGTTCGCGGCGGTACAGGCCCGCAAGATCAAAGCGGGTGACGTGGTTATCATTCGCTACGAAGGTCCGGTCGGCGGTCCGGGGATGCGCGAAATGCTCCAGACCACAGCCGCCCTTGTCGGGCAGGGACTCGGACGCGAGGTTATGCTCATCACCGATGGACGCTTTAGCGGTGGCACACGCGGCCTTATGATCGGTCACGCCGCACCAGAAGCCATGATCGGCGGTCCGCTGGCGCTGGTGCAGGAAGGCGACGAAATTGAGGTTGATGTCGAGAAGCGCTCGATTTCGATTCTGGTCGATGACGCCGAACTCGAAAAACGCCGTGCAACCTGGTCCGCACCGCAATCACGCTACACATCCGGCGTGCTGGCGAAATATGCGAAGCTCGCGCATCAGGCCGACGACGGCGCAGCAACGAACATCGTCCCGGTGAAGTAGCGATTCGCTTTTGGCTCTTTTGATACGCAGGGGCACAACGTTGCCGTGCCCTTGCAGATCGCTCGCGCTTTTCATATTTGAGCCTTCTCTTTTGCCCTTTCGCCCCTATCCTTTGCGAATCTTTGCACCCTTGCGACTGTGCGTTACGTTTTCGTCCATAAGTCCACGCGGTATTGCCGCCAATCTCTCGCCGCGCTACTGTTAGAAGCACGAATTCACCTGACAGGAGAAATCATCATGGCAGATAAACTGCGCTGGGGCATCCTCAGCACCGGCAACATCGCCAAGCAGTTCGCACGCGGATTAGCCGTCATCGACGACGCGGAACTGGTCGCCGTTGGATCGCGCTCGCAGGCTTCCGCCGACACGTTCGGGGACGAGTTCAACGTTCCCACACGCCACGCCAGCTACGAAGCCCTCGCCGCCGATCCCAACGTGGACGCCATCTACATTGGCACGCCGCACCCTTTCCACAAAGAAAACGCGCTGCTGTGCATCGACAACGGCAAAGCGGTTTTGCTGGAAAAACCGTTCACCATTAACGCCAAAGATACGAAAGCGGTCATTGACGCCGCCCGCGCCAAAGGCGTCTTTCTGATGGAAGCCATGTGGACGCGCTTCCTCCCGGCGATGGTCAAAGTCCGCGAGCTGCTGGCAGAAGGCGTCATCGGGGAGTTGCGGATGCTCAATGCCGAATTCTGCTTTCGCACCGGGGCAGGGCCAGAACACCGGCTGCTGAACCCGGAACTGGGCGGCGGCGGTCTGCTGGACGTTGGCATTTACCCGATTGCACTGTCATACATGCTCTTCGGCGCACCGCAGACCATCGCTTCTGCCGCACACATTGGCGAAACCGGCGTCGATGAACAGGCGGCGATGGTCTTTCAGTACGGTGACGGCGAACTTGCGCATCTGTCGTGCGGCATCCGCACCCCCTCACTGATGGAAGCCGCTATTCAGGGCACAGAGGGCATCATCAAACTGCACTCTACATGGTGGCAGTTGCAGCGCTTCACCGTCCATAAAGGTCAAGACACGCAGGACTACGAGTTCTCGTTCAAGGGCAACGGCTACGAATACGAGGCGATGGAAGTCGCCAACTGCATCCGCGCCGGAAAAACCGAAAGCGACATTATCCCGCTGGATGAATCGCTGCGAATGATGCAAACGCTGGATGCCATCCGCGCCCAGTGGGGCCTGACGTATCCGATGGAGTAGCGGCGCAGCCAAACAAATAGGGCGACCTGTCAATCACCGGTCGCCCTGATCCAATATCTTAAATGCGTGTCTTCGCTACCCCGCCGGATTCTGGTTGCTTGCGCTGGCGTCTGCGCCTTCACCTGCGCTGGCATCTGATGCGCCGCGAGCAAGGTCTTGCGAAACCTGCTGAAAATCAATGTCGATGCCCCGTGACTGGGGCGACCCCGGCCCGCCAGATGCGGCACGCACCACGTTCGCCAGATCGCCCAGTTTCGCCTCGTTGACGTTGCCGTCGTCGTCGAATACATCAAGGTTGAACTGGCGGGCGAATTCCTTGATCTGGTCGATGTCCTGCCCCTCAGATGTTTTGCCTCTGGCAAGCTGCCCCCACTGGCTGACCTCTCTGCCAAAAGCATCCTCTGCATCTACAACAAGTTGTGGGTACACTTCCAGCGCCTTTTCCGGCGTCAATTGATCCAGATCAGGCAAAATCAACCGTGACTCTTCAAGGTTAAAAATCGTGTCGCGGTAGAGCGCCGCCTGACGGTCCCAGTTGTACAACTGCCGGAACCCGGCGATTAGCGCCGCCATTGCTGGCAACACCGCGATAAAGATTTGCAGTTCTGCCGAACTCACCGCCGTGTTTAACGCCGCCAGTAGCGTCGAAAACGCCATCACGAACGCACCCACCCGGAACAAGAAATACGAGTTTTTGTCGTAGTCTTTAATCCGCGCAGAATAATAGTTGATCTGGTAGTTCAGGCGGCGCTGTAGATACAAATATGTCAGATACTCAGCGGTCTTGGCGTCCAGCTTAATCGCACGGCGGTAGCGCTCGGCAAAGGGCAGTTCCGCTGTTGTGCGCATATCCGGCTGCGGCTGCTGACCGTCCCCGGAGGCATCCTCGCCCATCAAGCGCGAAAACTCCGCGGTTGCCGACTGCGCATCTTGTTTGGCGACGACGGCATCCATAGCGGCGTGTTTGGCAGCCGCGATCGCTTCCAACGCGTCCTGCGCGGCACTATCAGCCGCATCATGTGCGACCTCTGCCGCCAGATTCGCCTGCATTGCCTCATCATCGGCTTCTGGCGCGGTCGTCGTCTCCTGCGCATAATCCGGGCGCGTGCCATCCCCCACGACTGCGGATTCTGCCACGAACAACGCCGGATCAACGGCCTCGTTTGGCGCATCCACCAGTTCTTCGGGGATAATATCCGGGCGCGTGCCATCCCCGGTGATCTCATGTTCCGGTGCTTGTAACTCAGGGACGATCTCTTCCGAAACTCCTTCCACCGGTTCTTCGGGGATAACGTCCGGGCGCGTGCCATCCCCCATGATTTCATGCTCCGGCGCTTGCAGTTCTGGCACAAATTCGTCAGGGCCATCCCCGACCGGGACTTCAGAGACTTCATCCGGGCGCGTGCCGTCCCCCGCAATTTCGTCATCCGGGGCAATTTCTTCAGGAATCATCTCACCGGCATCGGGCATATCCTGGGTTGAGTTATCAGCCATTTTCCTGCTCCTGACGGCGAATGTCGAGGACTTCGCGGCGTAGTTGATCCACACGATCCGCCTGATTGAAGGGTTCAATGCGCGAGATGAATTTGAAGTAGAGCATCCGTAATTCTTCGGTCAAACGACGATAGCTCGACCAGCGCTTGCGTGGCTCTCCGTAGTTGCTCAACAGCGTGTAGTAGGTCGTAACGAAACTGACGACCGCGGTGGCGATGCTGAACGCAGTGACCAGTGTCTCTCCACTGGGGCTAAACACAAACAGAAAGCGCACACTGTTGTTGCCAAAGCTGCCGTAGTAAGTCGTCATCACCGCCAGCACCGTCGTAAAGAACGCGCCGAAGATAAACACCCACTGGAACAAATAATAGCTGTTCTGGTAGTACTTCGCCTTCTGGTTGAAGTCCCAGAAGATCGGCATCAGATACTCTTCAAGGTCTTTAATATCTTGCGAGATGATAGGGTACTCGACCACATCCGGCACGAAATTAGGGCTAATAAACCCCTGCCAGTGTAGTTCCTGCTGGTAGGCTTTCATTTGCGCTTCGTGCTGTTCGAGTTTCTGCTGGTAATTCGGATCGTCCGCATCCGGTTCCGCCATCGGGAACGCAAACTCTTTGCGATATCGGAGGCGCGGGCGATTCTTCAGAAAGGTCAATTCATGCAGCCCGGTTGCCTCCCATGCGCGTCTGAATGGTTGGAAGCGCCGTGTCTGTTCTGCCATCGCCAGTTCTCCTCGGCTGATACTCCGTCAAATGCGATGCCATGTCCCGGTGTGCGGTTACCTGTATCGTGGCACTGTTTAGTATAACGCAAATCGTGTTTTGCGCCCTGCAACATATCGCAAAACGAACGCAAATCCACACCAATGCAAACAGGCCCGCACATGGCGAGCCTGTAGAGTTGCATACAACCGTAGATTATCCGGCAGGTGCGAGTTCCGGCACTTCCGGCACCTCAAACGCTTCACCAACCGAAGAAACAATCTCCACTTCGTTGTTGCTGATGATGAACGAATCCATCATCGCCCCGGCAGCGCTAGGGTCGATCTCGCCCATATCGATTTCAGTCAATTCGATGACCAGTTCAGTACCGAACCCGATCACATTATCGTCTGCATCAAGGACATAGATCGCGTTCCCGGCGTCTGATACACCAGCCAACTCACGCTCGAACAGCGCGAACACCGGGTCGTCTTCTGGCGGCGCGTTACCCTGCGATTCGAGGATCGCCAGCACAGCGTCCCACCCGAAGGCAATTTGAATCACATCAACCGGCGTGCCGTCCAATTCGTCGGCCTCCAGCGTGACAGCAGTCGCGCTGTCGCGGATGGCAGGCAGAATGTCGAGCAGCCCGTCACCCAACGAGTCGCCATCTTCTTCTTCGGCGTCCTCATCCGTCACTACGCCAAAGGTTTCAAGCAGTTCCTCTACGTTCATCAAATCGAGGAAGGCATATGCCAGCGGATCATCAACGATGAACCAGCCTTCTGGCACAGGCGGCACGTCGCCCTCGGTTTCAACATAGGCGGCCTGCGCATACAGGGTGCCGTCAATAAAGCGGAACTCTGCTTCCAGCACATAGCTTGCCGCGCCCATACCCGCGTCCTGCGTGGCGACGAGTTCATAGAGGGCGGTTCCATAGGGGTTCTCGCCCAGGGTTACAGTACGTTCCGCGAATACAGTGCTGCTATCCAGAATAATCTGACTGGTGTCGCCCATGCTGACTTCGAGGTTTTGACCGGCTTCGCTCTGGTACAGGCTAACGTAGCTTTCCGGTTCCTCAGCAGCTTCGACCGCAGCCGCAACACGATCTAACAGCGCCAGTTCTTCGTCAGATAAATCGCTCTGCGCACTAAGAAACGGTACAGAGAGCGCCAGCAGCGCCACCAGAACAAAGATACTCAATACAGACTGTTTCAGTTTTTGCACAAATGGTCCTTTCGAGATAGTGAATTGCTCTATCATTGTATGCGAGTCTGGTGAGGGCGCAACACAGCCTAACTTGCCGGGGCCGCAGCCGGTGGCATTGACTCGCCATCGACCGGCGCAGATTCTCCGGTATTGTCCGCTTCATCTGTTGTTATGGATTCAGGCGTTTCTACCGCTGCGACATAATCGGGCAGCAGGCTTTCCAGCTTGCGAAAGCGCGGCCACGCGAACATCACCAACGAGATCGCCGCAACCGTAGAACCCGATATCACCATCATCAGGCCAATCCCCGCCCCGGTTCCATCGCCGACCAGCGGCGCGAACGCCTCCCAACCCGGACCGCCAACCGCCGGTTCAAACACCTCATCTGCCAGCGGGCCAACGACGAAATAACTGATCGGCGTCAATATCATGGAAATTTGCCCCATTACCGCAAACACACGCCCCTGTAAATCTGGCGCGGTTTTAGTCTGCATGACCGACATGATCGAGGCGTTTGCCATTGGAATCGGCGTTAGCATCAAGAAGTAGGCGAATGCCAGTACAATCGTGTTCTGTGCCATGCCGATGCCGACCAGAATCATCCCCGTCATTGCCACGCCGGGGATCATGGCATACGTGCGCGGGCGAATTTTGCCGCCCCATGCGCTAAATGCGAACCCGCCGACCAGCGCACCTACATTTACCAGACTCAAGATGACCCCAAGTTCGGCCTCATTGTTGCCGGTTCTTGCCAGAATATATGGCGTCCCCAGTGCGCCCATCCCTGCCAGCATCAGGTTGACCATCGCCGCATATAGCATCACATACAGTAGCAATCGCCGCTTTAGCAAATATTCCAGGCCAGAGAACATCTCCTTCCACATGCTCCCACGAGCAGCCAATCCCTCCGCCGTCACCGTCGGACGCGGAATGTGCATTCCGAAAATGACGATCATCGCCGCGACGAACGTCAACATATCAATCAGAATCGCGCCTTCGACATCTACCAGTGCATAGACCAACCCCGCAAGCAGTGGCGCAATCACACCTGCCGATGGTTGGGTCAACTGCATCAACGTGTTGGCGCGGTCGCGCTGGTCATCGGGGATCAGCATCGTCACCGAAGCGCTAAACGCCGGACCCTGAAATACACCAAACGTCGCCTGCCACACCGCCACCGCATACAGATGCCACAGTTGGAAGTTCCCCGACGCGAAACTGATAAACAACGCCAGCGTGCCAACCGCCTGTCCCGCATCCGACAGCACCATCACCAGACGGCGATCCCAGCGGTCGGCAATCACGCCGGAAAAACTCGACGCGATCACCTGTGGCAGCACTGCAAAGAACGATACCAGCGTCAGCGGCGTGGCGTTGCCGGTTTCTGTAAACACCCAGATACCCACCGCAATCGCGCTAATTTTGCTGCCAATTGATGAAAAGACCTGCGTAATCAATAACAGGTAAAACGTGCGGATGTTGCCTGGGCTGCCCCCTGATTTCTGCTCGACATCCCGCATTCCACCCTCCCTTGAAAATAGTTTTTAAAGCACATCTGCACCTACTATACGCCAAATACCATCAAATGGTTTAAATCTATACTAAACGTTTAAATTTTCTCAATCAATGAATGAAAGTCGGGCCGATTCGCCGTTTCCTTGACACACATCACCCTATAAGCATGACGAATAGACTTACAGATTACGGTATACTGAAGGCACTGTGGCGGAGTGTGATCTGAGATTTATCAAATCTTTGGCTATTGGCTATTTGAGAGAAGGATATGTTTCATGCGAGTCAGCGATATCATGACTCCAAACCCGGCGACTATTAAGCCGGACGATACCCTGCAAGATGCGATCACCCTCATGGAATCGTGTGGAAGCCGCCACCTGCCTGTCATCGATGACGATGGCAAACTGGTCGGCATTATCAGCGACCGGGATTGCCGTCTGGCCCTGAACTCGCCAACTGCCATGCGCTTTACCTGGCAGGACGAAGAAGTCACCAACCGTACATCCGTATTGGCGATGATGACGCCCGCTCCCATCACTATCCAAAAAGACGCGCCAATCCAACAGGCCGCAGAGTTGATGCTGACCAACCACATCAGCGCACTACCGATTTGTGACAACGATCAGTTGATTGGCATCGTCACCTCATCAGACCTGCTGCGACAGTTGATGCAAATGGGCGAGCATGGCAAACGCTCTTAATATTATAATATTACAGCGTATGCTAAATTCTACATAAGGTTGTAAATAATTAAGTTACATGCATAGCCTACTCATGGTATACTGGGAGAATACAGTTGTTACAAAGATGTAATAATTAAAAATTTGGCAAAAACTCAGATATGGCAGACCAATGACCAGCGATCCACTCACTCCTCAATTCGACACCGACCGCTTAAAACGCCTTTCCAGAGAAGAGTTGATTCAAGCCGTCCGCGATCTGCTCAAGCAACTAACACTGACCTTGCAGGAAGACACGTCACAGTCCGTCCAGGCCGATTTTCTGCACCAGATCACGGATAAGGCCCCGATCGCCATCCTGGTATGCAATCTGCAAACGAACACTGTAGAGTTCGCCAATCGCTACGCGCTCGATATGGTCGGCATACCCTACGACGAAAATGTGTCATTTGCCATTCAACATTTGCGTGCCCGTTTTCATCCTAAAGATAGGCCACAATGGAATTCTATTCTGTCGGCGATACCCGCCTCTGACGGATCGGAGTTAGAAACTGCGGAGTTCAGGGTCAATCACGCCCAAATCGGTTTCCGGCACATGGGATTCAACGTGATCGCCTTCGAACACACACCAGATGGCACTGTGCTGCGTTCGGTCATCGTCGCCAACGATGTCACCGAATTGTATGCGGGACAGGCCAGCATCTTGCAGGCAGAACTAGAGCGCGAGCGCATCAAACTCATTGCAAAATTCATCGGCGACGCCGGGCACGAATTCCGCACGCCAATTTCGAGCATCAACACCGCCACCTATATGCTGCGCCGCTACAACGAAAAATTAGAGGACGAAGAAATACGCGCCCTGTTCGACCATAGCATCAACCGCATTGAATCCAGCAGCGAAGAGATCACACACCTGCTTGATTCGCTGCTCATGATCACACGTCTGGATACGCAAAGCGGGACCCCACGCATCCCGGTGAATCTGCAATTGCTGCTCGATAATGCCCTCGGCACCATCAAATCTTCTGCCGAACGCCACAACATCCGCACGCGGGCCGATATCACCGCCGGAGTGCTGGAAATTCATGCGTCCCCGGATAGCCTGCACATCGCGCTAAAAGAACTGCTGAAAAATGCCCTCGCCGCCACGGCTGATGGCGGACTCATCAGCCTGTCAGCACACGCCGCACCAGATGGCGGCATCTATTTCGTCGTGCAGGATAACGGCATCGGCATGGACGAAGAAACGCTTATGCGCGGCTTCGAGCGCTTCTACCGGCAAGATAAAGCCCGCTCTACACGTGGGTTCGGCCTCGGTCTGCCCATCGTCAAGCGCATCGTAGAACGGCACGATGGCGACATCAAGGTCAAATCTGCACCGGGGATAGGCACAACGGTCACCATCCATCTGCCCAAACGGGAACGCGGATCTCTGTGCGGTTAAACTCAACAAATTGCTAAGATTTCCTCATCAAATCTGAGCGGAGCCTGTACAAAGGTCGCATACAATGAAAAGTATGCGACCTTTTGCACGCACATGCGTATACGGTCACAGTCTATTCATGTGCGCTTGCGAAGGCCACACACCATTTGAGGAGGAGATCAGAGTATGGCAAAGCATAAAAACGGCTCCGCACCCGGCAGTGATACCGTGCTGGAAGCCCGAAACGTCACCAAAGACCTGAAATTGGGCGAAGTTGACATCAACATCCTGAAAGGCATCTCGCTGGAAGTAAAGCGCGGCGAGTTCGTCGGCATTATCGGCCCATCCGGTTCCGGAAAATCAACCCTGCTCGGCATCATCGGCGGCCTCGATAACCCGACCACCGGGCAGGTACTCATTGACGGTCAGGACATTACCAACCTCAACGAGCGCAAGCTGACCCGCGTCCGCAACGAAAAAATCGGTTTCGTGTTCCAGTCGTTCAACCTCATCCCAACACTGACTGCCCGCGAAAATGTGGCGCTACCCGTTCAATTCAGCAGCACCGGCAAAGGGAACCCGAATAAACGTGCTGGCGACCTGTTGACAACGCTCGGCCTCGGCGACCGTCTGGGCCACCGCCCGACACAGCTTTCCGGCGGTCAGCAACAGCGCGTGGCGATCGCCCGTGCGCTGGCGAACGATCCCCCACTGCTGCTGTGCGACGAGCCGACGGGCAACCTCGACACTGAATCCGGCGAGCGCGTGATGATTGCCCTGCGCGACATTCAGGATCGCCTCGAAAGTACAGTCATCATCGTCACGCACGACATGGATGTCGCCGCCCAGTGTGACCGCGTCATCGCACTCATTGACGGGCAGATTGCCCATGATCTTGATCCGCGTGCCAGTGCCGAACTCGAAGCGGTCCGTAGCCTGCGCGACAAACGCGCAACAGGCGAACTACGCGCAATCAGTAAAGAAAGCTAACATCAATGTTCGAGCAACTGCGTTTTTATGCCAAACACTCATGGAACGACCTGCGCGTCAACGGTCAGCGGACCTTCTTCGCGCTGCTGTGTATTGCCGCCGGGGTCGCTGCCATCGTTAGCCTGCAAACCGTCGCAGAGATGATCGGCGACACACTGACCGGCAACTTACAGGAAAATAATCGCGGTGATATCGTCCTGCAAGTCGGCGACGAATTCGGCGACGAAGGCGATACAAGCGATGAATCGGACTCGACTTTCCAGCAGGGCATCGATGATGGGATTCTGATCGAAGACGAGTTCACCTTCTTCGGGCAAACCAACAGCAGCTATTACGTCTCCGAAAGCGGGCTGGAACGCCTGCAAGCCTGGGCAGACGAAAACTTCCCAACTGCGGATATTTCGTTCACCTACTTGCAGGAAGTCGCCAGCGATATCGAACTGTTTTTCGG
>DAOTXA010000451.1:0-9017 GCA_034435595.1 Anaerolineae bacterium
GACCGGTATCAAAATCTTTAGCTGGCTGGGTACGATCTGGATGGGCAAAATACGCTTTACGTCTGCCATGCTGTTTGGACTTGGCTTCCTGTCAATGTTCGTCATCGGCGGCATCAGTGGCGTGACGCTGGGTTCCACCCCGGTAGACATCCACATGCACGATACCTACTACGTCGTCAGCCACTTCCACTTCGTACTGTTCGGTGGTGCGGTGTTCGGCGTGTACGCGGCGATTTATCACTGGTGGCCCAAGATCACCGGGCGCATGTTAAACGAGCGCCTGGGGCGCATTCACTTCATGCTGACCTACTTCGGCTTCTTCTTCACCTTCTTCCCGCAGCACATCGTCGGGATTCGCGGGATGCCGCGTCGTGTCGCCGTCTACGACCCACAGTTTCAAGACTTAAACACACTCATTAGCTTTGCATCATTCGTGCTAGGCGTATCGACCTTCGTTATCCTGTACAACATGGCCGTGAGTACTGTCAGCGGCAAGATCGCCGGTCACAATCCCTGGCGTGCCCTAACACTCGAATGGCAGACGACCTCGCCGCCGCCCGCGTATAATTTCGTCGGCGAACCGATCCCGTATGAAGACCCCTACGGCTATGGTACCGAAGCATCAAAAGCCTATCTCGAAGCAATGGATGCTCGACTGGGGGGCGCACCAGCGCAGCCAGAACCCGTCGAACCGGCACCAGATCAGCCGGGAACCCCGGCTCCGTCGGCACCAGAACCGGCTTCTGGCGACTAACAATTAATCAAACCGTAGGGGCACGGCAGACCGTGCCCCTACCCTGATGCAAAACTGAAAGCAACGAAAACCCGATGCAGAATCAGGACTTAATGGAACAAGACCTCTCTCGTGAAGAGAGGCAAAAACTGGCGAATAACCGCACTGGCATGGCGATTTTCCAGGTTTCGTGGATTCTCGCCTTTGTCTGTCTGGTAATTATCAACTGGCAGTTGCGCCTCGGTTACACCGAATGGCCGCCGCCCGGTGTCGAGCCGATGGGCCGCGTGCTGCCCACATTCGCCACTGTCGCGCTGCTCTTAAGCGTATGGCTATCGCGGCGTGCCTCCCTTGCCATGCAAGGCGGCGACCGTCACGCCTTCCTGACGCAGTGGGGCGCAGCCATCGGCCTGGGTGCGCTGTTCGTGTCAGTCATGGCCTACGAATGGCTCATTGTCCCGATGGGCACGCAGTACGGCGCGATCTTCCGGCTGATGACGGCCTTCCACGCCATTCACGCGCTGGCGATTGGCCTGTATATGACAAATGTCTATCTCAAGGCACGTCAGGGAGGCTATACGTCCTACGATCTATGGTGGATCGAAGCAGGCGTAAAATTGTGGGCCTTCGTCGCTGTGGCCTGGATGTTGTTCTTCACGGTGTTATACTGGATATGATTTTTAGCTATTGGCTGTTAGCTTTCGGCTATTAGCCAAATCATAAACCTTTAGCCGCTATCGACACGCGATAGCACAGACGCACAGTTAAACAGGATTTTTAGCTAACAGCTAAGGGCTAATAGCTAACAGCTATAGGGGAAACTATGAAACCAGGACTTCAACGAGCATTACCAGCGGGATTGGTCGGCGCACTGTTAGGGGCGCTGTTCGTGATCGCGCTGCGCTGGGCACAGGGGATGGAGACTATCTGGGACCCGCAGGTCGGCACGATCATGGTCGCGCTGATGGGGGCCGCCGGATTTGTGTGGGGTGCAGGCGCGGCAGACCCGAAATCCAACGAGCATCCGCACGAGCCGGAACCCGACGAATACGGCCTTATCGTCGTCGAGGATGACGAACACGACGATCACGATCTTGAAGAGTTCGAGGCAAAACCGGGGCGCGTCCTCGGCTTCTCGGTCTGGCAGGTTGCCTTTTGGACAACAGTCATGCTGGTGGCGATCTTCGGCTTCGCCACACTACCCGGCGGATTCTTTTTGCAAACCAGCAGCGATCCCGCCGCCAATACCGCCGATGTCGGCTTTGAGACGACCCTGCAACTGCCGTTTAACGGGCCAGAAGTCGTGGTCAGCCAGTTGACGCTATTCGTCGGTTTTGCGATCTTCACTCTTGCCTCGCTGATGCTGGCAGGGGGCGCGATTGCGTTAATCTTCATGGTGATGTCACGCGGTTCGACCGAAGCCAAAGAAGAGGAAAACCTGCCGCTGGCCCTGACTATGTCTGACACCGTCGCCAAACAACGATCACCAGAGCGCAGGCGCATCCGTACATTAGAAATCGCGTACTTCGTTGTGTTCGCCATCGTGATGTTTCTACTGGCAGAGGTCATTCTACCCGCGCTGGTAGACTGGCAGCACTGGGTTATCGCGCCGGTTGCGCTGGTCATCACTCTCGCGTTGACTGTTCCGCTGCTGCGCCCGGTGTATGCCCGGCAGAATGCTGTACCCGCGCTAATCGAGGCGGCGACCTTTGCTGGTGTGTTCCTGTTTATGCACTGGCTGTTCTACTATATTTTGATCGGCTTCGTCATCTACAGCGGTTCGGGTATCTGGCCCGCCGTGCGTGAGATTCTGTCGGCAGCAAACGCGGCCCTCGTCGCAGCATTGTTAGCTTATCCGACGGCAATTGCCCGTTTCGTCGGCACCAGCGCACGCGGCGCAGCCCGTGCCCTGCGTGGTATGCCGGATGCGTTGAATTAGTTTCAAGCTGTTAGTTTTTAGCTGTTAGCTATTGGCCCTTGTTTGTTCAAGAAGCCGCGCCTTTAGTCACAACATCAAGCTAAAAGCTAAGAGCCAATAGCTTAAAGCTACTTACGGAGTAACCCTTATGGACATGACCCTGATGAACCGCGCACCGCGCGATGCCGCAGAAGCGCGTGAGCAGGCCCTCTTCGCCGATAATCGCAAGTTCGGCATGTGGCTGTATCTGGCGTCGGAAGTGGTAATTTTCGGCTGTTTTATCGCCGCGTTTGCCGTGTTCCGCGCCAATGAACCAGACCTCGTCAAAGCCGTTCACGAGGAACTTGGTTTCGCTGGTATCCTGCTGATTACCTTCAACACCTTCCTACTGCTGACCAGTAGCTGGGCGATGGTCATGGGCTTACAGGCCATGAAAAAAGACGATCGTGCCGGGTTACAACGCTGGCTGGGGATTACCGCCGCGTTAGGTGTGGTCTTCCTGATTTTGCAGTATGTCGAATACCAGAATCTCGCCACTGAAAGCATCACGATGAACTTCCGTAACGACCACTTCGGCGGATTCGGGATGCACTTCTATGTGCCGACTGCATTCCACGGCTTTCATGTGTTCGTCGGTGTGCTGTGGTGTCTGGGTGTCATGCGTCATGCGCGGCGTGGCGGCTACAGCAAGTATAACGTCGTCGGCATCGAGATGTTCGGACTGTACTGGCACTTTGTCGATGTCGTCTGGATTATCCTGTTTACCGTCATTTACCTGATCTAAGGAGCGGGGGCTTATGGCTGAAGAAAAAAACACGCCTGAAAACGCACCGAGCGATGAAGAAATCAAGGAAATCGCCAGGTCAGTGCCTGACCCTACCGAATACCCTGAGGGTCAGGCGGAGGAAGCTCGTGTGGAACAACCGCCGGACAACGAGCTAGAAGAGGCTGCTATTGCCGGGATCGAAGCCTCGGAAAATGTGACCGAATCGCCGGTTGTGCAAGCCTTTGACGAGGGTGTGAGCGCCATCGAAGAGGGAATTGAGGCGTTGAGCAGCGCGGACGAAGCCGAACGCGCTTTTGCAGAGACGCACGCCCATCATGGCGATACGACAACGCTGTTCGGCAGAACCTTTGACATCCCCATTTATACCGCTGTGTTTATGGCGCTGGGTGTGCTGACCGTACTTGAAGTGATGCTGGCGGAACTGCTGGGTGGCATTGAACCACTCAAAATCGCGGTGCTACTGGGCATCGCCCTTGCGAAGGCCGGTCTGGTCGTCGTGTTCTACATGCATCTGAACACCGATAGCCGCGTTTTTGCCATTACGCTGGCGCTGCCGGTATTTCTGCTGGCGATTGTCGCCGTCTATCTGGTCGCCATCCCCTCGACGGGCGGGTACTAAGCATTAAGCATCACGGGTCGCATTCTTGCGACCCGTTCTGTTCAAACTATACCTTTGCCCAGATCATCTCATGATATTGCCGTCTTACGCCCACGCAGACGTTCGACCTCCGCCATTCGCTCCGGTTTTATCAACCTGAACTGCATGGCCCCGGCATTTTCCTCTGCCTTTTTGACGGTACGAACCCCCGAAATCGTAACTTTACTGCCCCCCATAACCAGACCAGCGCGTCGAGAACTGATCAAGGCGGGATCATCGATCACGATTATAGCGTCGTCTCAATTGATCGAATCGCCGCTGTATACCACTTGAAGGATTCGCAGGTGGCGCACTAGGTGGCGCATCAGGAGGGGCGACAGGTGGCGCACCAGGCTGAGGTGGATAATTATTCTGCGGGTTAAAAGGTGGTGGTTGCAGGCTAGATTGAGCGTTCATATTTTGTACTGGCAGTTCTTGTCTGCGCATCGGCCCCATCACCACTTTCAGTAGTACACCGACCGACATCGCCAGGAAAAATAGACCCAGCACACGCCGAAACTCTTCACCAACAATCGTCAACATATAAATTGACAGCAGCAATGAAGCGGTCATTAAGGCCGTTGTTAAACCGCGCCGCCCCCGTGAAGTTACAAATAATTGGGTAATCAAAATGACACCATAACCTACAATTAGCCCGGTACCGACGCTGACAAACACGACAAAGAAATTTAACGATGACCGCGTCTCGCGGGCGATCTCTTCCGCAGTGTCTGGCTCTGGAGGTTCCCCCATCAGTGTACGGTAAATCATGACCAGCAAAATGCCCGCCAGCCAGCCAAGAATGTAACCCGGATATTCGCCTCTCCGCATAGACCATGTGGTCACCGCGCCAAGCATGATGATTAAGATCAGCGTGACTAACACATCACTAAGTATGATTGCTTCGATGATGTTGAACATAATCCTCCAACCTGAACTGCCGAGGTACAGCTACAAAATAGCGTGGTCAATATTATGAGCAGGCGAGTCACAAGAACGCACTCCCTAAACATCATTCATGACCTTATAGAAGCGGCCTTTTTGCCGCCCTATGATCAAAATCACTCCACCGCGTTTTTCTGAACTCGTACCATTGTCGATCTCACCGACGTTACTTCACGAATGATAAACGCCAAAATCGCAGGCGACAATACAAAGCAGGCATCGCGATTGTCACCATACCACCCAAGGTACCTTACCAAGTATGAAATAGGATACCCAATACACACCGACCTAATCCACACCCCCCATATGACCCTGTCCGGTTGACCTATTCCACACTATACTGTACATTTAGTTAAGAAAAATTACATATGGTGTATATGGCGACAACTCGTCACCCATACGCTATAATCATCATACGAGGCGTTTTCGCCTATTGACGTATCCGCCCCATCCAACCGCCACATCAATCAACAGTCTGCTCGATGTGTAGAGATGATCCAACGACATGGAAAACCTGACAAAAACGCACACGTATACGGTCCTCATCTGTGATGACGATCCGTTAATCCGCCGCATGACCACAGAATGGCTCAACGGAGAGGGCTACGCCATCATCGAGGCGAACGATGGCGCAGCAGCACTCGCCGCCTGCAAACGCAGCATCTATCCGGCGCTGGTGCTGGTTAATTGCTTTATGGACGGCATGGACGGCTACGAATTCTGCCGTAAAGTGCGCGAACTGCCGCACGGCAAGTCGATTGTCATCATCATCACCAGCAATCTAGCCGACCCGGATACGATCAACCGGGCCTTCGAAGCAGGCGCAGACGACTTCATGCTTAAACCGCTCAACGAAGCGCTGTTGCGCCAGCGTGCGCGTCACCACATTGAACTGCGCGATGCCCTGCGCATTAGTGAAGAGCGACACCGCGTTATCTCAGAACTTTCGACGGATTACGCCTATGAGCTAAATATCGACGCAAACGGCAAACTACACACCAGTTGGGTGACAGCCAATTTACAGCGCATCACCGGCTATACCGAGCATGACCTCAACGCTGACGGCTGGAAGACGCTCCTTCACCCGGACGATGTCGAAATCGCTACCGAGCGCTACCAGAAATTGCTGGGTGGAGAAGCACACACCGGGCACTTTCGCATCATCACGAAAGCCGGTGAGATCCGCTGGCTAAGTGACCGCGCCTACCCCATCAAAGACAATGACACGGGCAAAGTCATACGGCTGCATGGCCTGGGCCGCGATATCACCGACTGGCACGAAGCCGAATATGCCCTGCGTACCAGCGAACAACGGCTCTCGCTGGCATTTGAGGCGGCAGAAGAGGGCCTGTGGGACTGGGATATCCGCGACGATAGCACTTATTTTAGCCCGCGCTGGATGCAGATGCTCGGCTATGATGCCTATGAACTACCACATACAGGCGATACGTGGAAGTCGCTCATCCACCCCGAAGACATCGACAAAGTATTTGCCGCACTCAATGCCCACATTGAAAACGGCAAGACCTACGAGATTGAACACCGGCTTAAGACCAAATCCGGCGACTGGAAGTGGATTCAATCCCTGGGGAAGATCGTTGCCCGCGATGACGACGGTATCGCCATCCGCATGGCAGGCACGCACAAAGACATCAACGAACGCAAGCGCATGGAAGAGGTGCTGCGGCAAAATCAGGAGCGCTTGCGCACGCTGGTCGAAAACATCAGCGACATCGTATATTCACTGAGTCTGGATGGGAAATTTACCTATGTTTCGCCCAACTGGACCGATTACCTGGGGCACAGTGCCGATGAAGTCATCGGGCAGCACTTCGCAGACTTCGTACATCCCGATGATATTGGCGCATGTCAGACATTTCTTGATATCGTCATCGAGACGGGCAAACGTCAGCGTGGCGTGCGTTACCGGGTAAAACATCAGAACGGTACGTATCGCTGGCACACGTCCAGCGGATCGCTGGCACGCGATAAAGACGGCGTCCCATTATATTATGTCGGCGCGGCGCACGACATCACCGAGCAGCAACAAGCAGAACTCGCGCTGGCTTCCAACGAAGAGCGCTACCGTATCATCTCCAACACCATCAGCGACTACGCCTACTCGTACATCGTCAACGAAGACGGCAGCCTGACCAAAGATTGGTCTACCGATGCCTTCCATAACATCACCGGCTACAGCCGCGAAGAAATGGACGGCACAGGCTGGGCGCAGTTGATCCACCCTGACGACCGCATTCTGGCGGAGCGTCGCTTTGTGCGCCTGCTGAAGGGCGATGTGGATGTGACCGAGTTTCGCATCATCACCCGCCGGGGCGAGATCCGCTGGTTGCTCGATCACGGCTATCCGGTCATGAGCGAAAGAACCGGGCGTGTCGAGCGCATCTACGGGGCCGCACAAGATATCACCGAGCGCAAACGCGCCGAGGAAATGCTGCGCCTGCAAACCAAAGAACTTCAGGCCAGCAATGAAGAGCTAGACGCCTTCGCCTACACCGTCGCCCACGACCTGAAAAACCCTATCGCCAGTATGATGGGTTTCGCCAGCCTGATTCGCAATTACTACGACCGCATGGACGACGACACGATTAAAGAGTATCTCAGCCTGATTATGGAAGGTGGCGAGAAGCTCAAAGAGATCATCAACGCCCTGCTGATCCTCGCCGGGGCCAGCAAGATGGAAAATCCGGGAATGTCGCCCCTGGATATGCGCGAGATCATCGAGCAGGCAAAGGGACGGCTGGCGGCTGTCATCAGTGAGCGCGGCGCAAAAATCGAGGTTCCGAAACGATTCCCGATTGCCGAGGGTTACGGTCCCTGGGTTGAGGAAATCTGGGCGAATTATCTGAGCAACGCCGTCAAATATGGTGGCGATCCTCCTCAAATCGAAGTCGGGGGCGAGCATCTGGACGACGGCATGGTCCGCTTCTGGGTGCAGGACAACGGCAACGGCCTCAACGAAGAGGAGCGTGAAAGGGTGTTTACGCCATTTACGCGATTGAGTCAAATCCAGGTCGAAGGCCACGGACTCGGTCTGTCCGTCGTGCAGCGGATCGTGGAGCGGCTCGGCGGGACGGTTGGCGTGGAAAGTCCGCCGGAAAACGGGGCACGCTTTTACTTTACGCTGCCGCCCTGCCCAACCGACAGCGGCGATCTATCAGCCTCGGCGGATTAGCCCCAACTAACGCTAAACCAGACTCAACACGCCCGACTGGAAACCAGTCGGGCGTTTGTTTTTGTGGGAAAGGGGAATTCCCAAATAATCAAATGATTGGCTGTGTAGGTTCCCCCATGTGGGTTCTGCGTCCCTATGATACTTTGAGTCTAACGGTGAATTGCGGTCTGTTCCCTTAAGATTGGGCAAATTGTCTGGCAGATGGCAAATCTTAACAGACTATAGTGGAGATTATCTTTTGTATCGAAATGAAGCAGTATCCATACTCAAAAGAGGCGACCATACAAGATCGCCTCTTCGTGAACTTCTGCCTTGATAGTTAAACGTTTTTTCGCACCTAATCTTCCAGCGTACTCAAATCGCCTTCGGGCAAGCCCTGCGCACGGGCCTTTAACACGCGGCGCATGATCTTGCCGGAGCGCGTCTTGGGCAGTTTTTCGACAAACTCAATTTTGCTTGGCACAGCAATCGGCCCGACTTCGTGGCGGACGTGTTCTTGTAACGCCTTCTCCAACTCGTCACTGCCCTCTTCTCCGGCGACGAGGATGCAGTAAGCGCGGATCACACTGCCCTTAACTTCATCCGGCACACCAATGACCGCCGCTTCCGCCACCGCTTTATGACTGACCAGCCCCGATTCAATCTCAGCAGTCCCCAGACGGTAGCCGCTGACCTTAATCACATCGTCAATGCGACCGATCACCCAGATGTAGCCGTCCTCGTCCTTGCGGGCGCTGTCCCCCGCCAGATACCAACCCTGATCCTTGTACGCGCTCCAGTATTGATTCAGAAAACGCTGATCGT
>DAOTXA010000452.1:0-7932 GCA_034435595.1 Anaerolineae bacterium
CATCTTGCGATGCAACGCCGGATTCATTACCCGCCGCAGCATGTCATGTGTGTCGCCGTCTTCCATCAGCAGACCGTGACGCAGCAGCAGTTGAATCGGCTCGTTTTCCATGCGCCAGCGCAGATCATCCCGCGCTTTGACCAGCACGAACCGCGCCGCCTGTGGACCAACCAGCACAATCGGGTTGAATCCAGGGACATTCAGCCGGAAGACATCGCCCATATTTTCGTGCATCGCTTCCATCGCACCGAGGATACTTTTTCGCTGGTGGATGCCCTTCAACGCCGCCAATCCAACCAACCCATCAGGGCGGGGAACGGGTTTTAAGCGCGGGATCGGGGCAAGATTCTGAAAATCAGTCACGGGGGAAATCCGTTCGGTTTGACGGTCGCTTCATAGAACGGATAGTATGTTACCAGAAAAAAATGGGCGCACTCTGAGGGGAGTGCACCATGCCTTTAGCGTTTAGTGAGTTGTGACGATAGCAATAGTTTTTTCCATTTACGATGCCGCTACATGGACCCGGCGACGGGCACCTTCCTCAGCACCGACCCGGCAATGGGCGTGATGGGCCTTAGCGTCTCGTATAACCCGTATCCCTATGCACATGGTAATCCGGTCACACAACACAAAAGCCGCCCCATAGGACGGCCTTATCATGTTTAGTCTATTGCGTTGATTCCGCGATCTTAGTCGCGCCCGCCACCAAACAGGCTTAGCAGGAACAGGAACAGATTGATGAAGTCCAGATACAGCGTCACCGCGCCGAGGATGCTGAACTTGATCGCCATGTTGCCATCGCTTTGAAGTTCCGGGTTCATGCTCATTTGCTTGATCTTCTGCGTGTCGTAGGCGGTGAGCATGGTGAAAATGATCACGCCGACGATGCTAATCAAGAAGTCGAGCGCCCCACTGCCAAGGAAGATGTTGATGACCATCGCAATGATCAGGCCGATCAACCCCATGAACAGATATGTGCCCCACTTTGTTAGATCAGACTTCGTGGTAAAGCCATAGACACTCATCACACCGAATAGCCCCGCCGCCGTCCCAAAGGCAGAGAACAGCGCGGGTGCGTCATTGGCGAGGAACCATTCCAACATCAATGACAACGAGAAGCCCATCGCCAGTGAGAACGTGAGGAACAACCCGGCAGCCAATCCCGGCGTCAGCCAGTTGCGCGTCATGCCAACATTAAGCGCGATGATCGTGCCGAACAGCACAACCAGCGGCAGAATGAACCCGACTGCCGAGGTCCGCAGACCGTCAAGCGCAGGCGTCGTCGCCGCGAACCACGCCATGCCCGCCGTCGCCAGCAGACCGAGGCCCATCCAGATGTACACAAGGCGGAGTACCTGGTTGATATCCACCGAGGGGGTGCTGATGGGGCTGCTACTCTCAATGTAGTTTGCCCCACCGTTATTGTCGAACATTGCCATTTGATTTACTCCTTCTATTCATCCATCATGGATGATTCAGCGTTAAAGCCGTTATGTCCGATAATATACTCGATTTTTGTCAGAAAAAAGTTGAATTTCATGTGGCCCTCATTTTTTGCGTGCCAAAAACCATATTATTACAGAATAGCTGACGAAAAATGACATCGTCAAGGGCAACAATCTTTACTCTATGTTATGCTGGAAACGGTCATTTGCACCCTGAATGTTTGGGGGAAACCTGTAATTCAGGGCGCATACAATAGAGTCGAACACAAAGGGGAACCACGCGAATGAAACGCGGAACCATTTTTCTGGTGATTTTCGTGCTGATTGTGGGTGCGTTGATCGCCGCCAGCCAATTTATCGGCAATCAGCCACCCATCGAAGTGACCATTGCTGTCAGTCCACTGGCAGAAGACTGGGCGCGGGCCAGCGCCGACGCCTTCAACGACGCCGACCAGCGAATCAACAGCACGCGCCGCGTTCAGGTGAACATCATCGTTGAGGATGACCTGAATGTGTGGAGTCGTGGTGGCAGCGCCGAATGGACGACGACCGACCACCCCGACGGCTGGATTCCAGCCTCGTCCATGTCAATAGATTACGCCAATAGCGGCAACATCCCCATGGAAACGGTCACCGCATCGACCGCGAAAACCCTGCTCGTCTGGGGTGGTTACGCGGAGCGCGTCAACCTCCTTACAGATGGCTCACCGCTGACATGGGCCGATGTCCAACGTGCGGCGGATACCGCATCATGGTCAGCACTGGGCGGTCAGGCGAACTGGCAATTCGTCAATCTGGCCTATGGCTTGTCCGACCAGTCCATCAGCGGATTCGGCGTGTTACTCTCTGGTGCGGCGGCATTTAACGAAACGTCAATCATCACCGGCAGTTCCAATAGCCGTAATTTCCGCGATTGGCTGGAACCGGTCGTCGAGGCCGTGCCCAATTTCAACACTATTGGCGGAGATGTCGCACAATTCGTCGCCCGTGGACCCAGCAACGCCGACATCGGCCTCGCGCCGGAAAGCCAGTGGGTGCAAAACCTGAGCGGATTGACATCCAGTGGTGATTTCGTGTTTAGTTATCCAGCTTACCCGGTTGTATTTGACTTCCCGGTCGCCGCGTGGACAGGCGTTGAACCGGATACGGATCTTCGCGCCGCCGTCGAAGCCTTCGGGAACTGGCTGCTGACCGGTACGCAACAGGCATCCGCAGCAGAATTTGGCCTGCGTGCGGCAGACGGCAGTGTTCCGCCCGCAGCGGCATTGTTCACCGCAGCAGAACCATTCGGCATCGCATTAACCCCGGCAATTGACGATCCGGTACAAGCGCCCAACGCCAGCGAAGCTAACAGCCTGATCCAGTGGTTCAGCACAGTCAGACGCTAATTCGCAAATAACGCAGCTATATGCATTGTATTCGCCCTAGAGTAGTGAGTGAGTTCAAGTGAGACAATTCAACCAACGCAAAACGTTTATTCTCGCAATCTTAAGCCTGATGATCGCCCTGATCGTCTCTGCATGTGGTGACGACGGCGGTAGCAGCGGAAATGACAATGAAACTTCGGAAGCGGGCGGCGTGCGGATGCCTGCCAATGCCATCGCCATTGACATCATCTACGCGCCGGAATCCGACCTGTACATGCCGGAAACCATCGAAGAATTCAACCGCGCCTATGCCAACAACACCAATCCGCTAACGGGTGAAGCCCTCGCCGACGATGAAAGACCGATCTTCGTCAACGGTCGCCCCGGCTCGTCAGGGACGGTCGCGCAGGCCATCGTCAACGCTTTCATCGCACCGAACAATGCCAACGTAGAGCAGCCTGTCATCTTCCAGCCCTCCGTAAGTCACTGGTTGGCCCTCGTCAACTATAACGCCGGACGTACCGTATTCGACCTGCCAGACGCCCGTGCAACCGCTCTTGCCCCGGTCGTGATGGCAATCTGGGAAAGTCGCTTGCAGGCTATCCGCGATACCGTCGGCTACGACGAAATCGGCTGGGAAGAACTGCTCCAAGTCCTCAACAGTGAAAATGGTTGGCAAGACTACGGCATCGAGAACGGACGCCGCACCGTCTATTACGGGCATACCGACCCATTCATTAGCTCAACTGCACTATCCACGCTCATCGCAGAATTCTACGCCGCCGCCCGTCTGGAAGGCTTCACCGAGCGCCGTCTGACGATGGACTGGGTCAATAATGACGATGTGCAGGACGGCGTGCGCGACATCGAGCAGTTGATCCGCCACTATTCCAGCCGCACCACCGAATTCAAGGAATACATCGCGCAGGGGCCAGAATATCTGGATTTCGTGGCGCTGGAAGAAAACGACCTCATCTTCATCAACGAGGGACGCACCGAAGTTCAACCGCCAGAGCCGCTCGTCGCTCTGTATCCGAAAGAGGGTACGTTCTGGCACGAACACCCCTTCGGCATCCTGACCGCGCCCTGGGTCACCGAAGAACAGCAAGAAGCCGCCCGCGTGTTTACCGACTACGTGCTGACGCCCCCCGTACAGGAACGCATCATGGCGCAGGGTTTCCGCCCCGCCAATCCTGACGTGCCGCTGGCCTACCCGTTCGTGGTGGAAAACGGCGTTGAAACCAATAGCGGCGCGATCAACGTGTTGGATGTGCCAGAATCGGATGTGATCGCCGCCGTGCAGGAAAGCTGGGCTTTCGTCAAGAAACAGGCCGATATCTGGCTGTTGATCGATATTTCTGGCTCTATGGAAGATGACAACAAGCTCGAACAAGCGAAACAGGCCGCCATCTCCTTCATCGACAACATGGAACTACAGAATCGCGTCGGGCTGGCCCTGTTTAGCGACGAAATCGAAGTCCGCATTGAACTGGGTAATGTCGAGATGAACGGCTCGCAGTTGCGCTCGAACATTCAGGGCTTGCGTGCCGGGGGCGGTACCGAACTATTCGCCGCCATTGAGGAGATCGTGGCGCTGGCAAACGAAAACGACAGCGAGGACCGCATCCGTGCAGTGGTCATCCTCAGTGACGGCGAGGATACCGGCGACCGGGGCGTTACGCTCAACGACGCCATCCAGTCGATCAACGCCAGCCGTGACGCCCTCAACCCGGTCATCGTCATCCCGGTGGCATACGGCGCAAACGCGGATATTCAGGCGCTCAACAGCATCGCCCGGTCCAGCAACACCCGCGTGCAATCCGGCGACCCGGAGAACATTCTGTCGCTGCTCGATATCATCAGCAGTTACTTCTAATCAGTTCCGCGTTCACCTGAAATACAGCAGGGGCAACTCGCATTGAGTCGCCCCTGCTACTTTCTGTGTGTTAGCCATCGCCGCCTTATTCTTCAGGCTGACCGGCCTCGTAAGTTTGGGTGGCGCGGATGGCGTCCTGCGTCGCCCTTGTCCATGGATACCATGTCGGCGATGCCGTTGGCGGGCCAACCGGTCCGCGCTGTGTGGCGATACCACCTCCAGAAGGAACCGCTGTCGCCGGGGCTGCGGTCACCACCGGGATCACCAGCGGAATCGCCGTCAACGTCGCGGACGGTTCAATCGTCACTGTCGGGATTGCCGTCGAAGTCGTCGTCGCGGTTGGTGTGCGCGACGGCGTCGGCTCGAAACGCGGCGTGCGTGATGGCGTCGGCGATTCGACCACAGGCGCTACCGCATTCACTGGCGTTTCGGTCGGAACCGGGGTTTCGGTTGCCGTCGCTGTCGGCGTAGGCGTCATTGTCGCCGTCGGCGTGACCGTCGGTGTAGGCGCATAGGTCGGACCCGCCAGCAGAAGGATGCTATCGCGCACAGCGCCATGCTCGCCCATCAATTCCATCGTCGCCAATGCCTGTCGCACCCGTTCCATCAGTGGCAGCAGTGCCGTGTATTCGGCCTCACTCGTCTTGCTGACCAGATCATTCAACGCCGATTCGAGATCGTTCAACGCATCTTCAGTGAGCACGCCCTGTTCTGAGAGCGCCTGCGCTTCTTTGAGACGGGTTTCAACCTGATCTTCACGGATGGCATCGCCCTGTCCAACCAGTGAGCCAAACGCCAACTGCACGCCTTCCCAGCCGCGTTTAACCGGATACAGCGCATCACCCGGCATCGCATCGGCAGAAACCGTGATGAGTCCACCACTGCCACCGATGAAAATCACAATTACAGCGATGACTGCCGCCGCCGTCCGGCTCAACAGCAAACGCGGGAACGGGATCACATTGCGTGCGGGCGTATTCGCGGCAACCGTCGGGTTATAGCCCGTATCCGTGATCCCGCCGGAAAGCGCCTGCATTTCTGAGCGCAAACGCCGTTCCAGCGCCGCGACTTCTGCCGTACCCATCTGCGGCACATCCGCCGCGCCAATCTGCTGCACAAATAAGGCTGCTTCCAGTTCGGCACGCAGTTCATCTGCATATTCGGGAAATTCATTGACGACATCGGCAACGGCAATCTGTTCATCCAGCACGCGCAACAGACTGTTCGCCAGAATGTCATAGAATTCAGGATTTCGCGTTTGTTCGTCGTTCACGACAGCCCCGCCATCACTACACCGGGTTCAAATCCGGCTGCGATCAGTCGTTTTGCCAGGGCACGCAGCGCACGATGCTGCATGGCCTTAACCGCGTTTGGCGTTTTGCCGACCAACCGCGCCACATGCTCAATGGATCGCCCCTCTAAAAACCGCAACACGATAACGTGTTGCTGTTCCGACGTTAACTGTTGTATCGCAACTTTAAGTGCGCTGGATGCCTGCGTGCGCAGCATATCAGCGTCCATATCCTGATGTACCGCAATCGGCTGCGCGTCGAGATCACCATCACCCGGTCGCCGGTTCTGCTTGCGATAGTGATCGACGACCCGTGCATTGGCGATACGGTACAACCACGCGACGAGCGGCTTCCCCTGTTCGGCATAACTCGCCAGCCCGCGCACCGCCCGCACGAACACATCGGCGGTCAGGTCTTCCGCAATCTGCACATCACCGGTTCGATGATACACATAGCGGAAAATAGTCTGGACGTTGGTCCGATACAGCATCGCAAATGCTTCCTCATCTCCCTGTTTGGCAAGTGCCAACAGGCGTTTTTCTTCAGCACGATCCACAATGCGGCTCCATCACTCGCTTGAGCGGTCGTCGCACAGGATACGGTGGTGAGTCTATGATAGATATACCGCCCCGGTGCGAAAAAGGTTACGGGTCGCAAACGCAACTGCTCATTGCGCTGCCCCCCGGCTACAGTATAATCGCCATGCGTGAATTCATTCATAAACGATCCATCGGACGGCAAGCCGTGAGCAATGAGCAGGACAACCAGACACCCGTATCCCCTGAACTATACACCGAAGACTATTTTCGTAATGCCTGTGAGGGCTATGACGAATTCAACAACAGTGAAGGGGTGCATCTGTCACGACGGCTATCGGCCTCATTTGAACTGGCGGAAGTCGTGCCGGGGATGAATGTGCTGGATGTCGGCTGCGGGCGCGGCGAGATTTTGCGCCACTGTGTCGCACTGGGCGCGAATGCCTACGGCGTCGATTACGCCCCGGTCGCCGTGGAAATGTCCAAACATGTCATCGACAATATCCAGGGCGCAGCCGGACACACTGGCGTCGCCCTCTGTGATGCCAAGAAGCTCCCTTTCCCTACTGGCTTCTTCGACCGCGTGCTGATGTTCGACGTGGTGGAGCATTTGCACCCCTGGGAATTACACGCCGCCATGCTCGAAGTGCGGCGCGTCCTCAAGGACGACGGGCGCTTTATTATCCATACCGCGCCGAATGTCTGGTATGATCGCTATGCATACCCGGTCGTGCGGCTGACCCGCCGCCTATTGGGGCAGGGCGCGAAGTACCCGAAAGACCCGCGCCGCTTTCTGGTAGATGTCAACGAACATGTCCATGTCAACGAGCAATCGTGGGTCAGCATGTCGCAAGCCTTGAAGAAAGCCGGCTTCAAAGGGACAGTGTGGCTCGACAGCCCACCGCAGAACCGGACAGAGAACCCAATGTTCGCTGCATTCCGCTGGTTGGCCTTCGAGACAGTTCCACTGCGCTGGTTCTTCGAGCGCGAGGTATTTGCCGTCGCCGCCAAAGATGATTAAGCTAAACAAAGTCGTTAGTTGTTAGTCATTGGTTGTTCGTTCAACACTGTTACACCGGTGATCCACGCAAGTGTCGCTTTAAGCAGTCAGAACTAATCGCCAACCACTAAAAACTAATCACTGTCCGTGAGTGGATGAACTGAAGACAATGCGAGACAAACGCCCTGTAGACGAACTTTCAGTTGAAGAGCTTGAGCGCGTGCTGGCGATCAAGCGCCGAGAAGCACGCCAGCAACAATTAAAGCGCATGAAGCGCGACGGTCGCGTGGTTGCCAACGTGCCAGAACCGCCGCCCGCATCCGTCAGCCCACCCAGACCAAAGCAGAAGCCGGAGCAGTCACCCTTCGCGCTGCCGCAGTTGAGCACGGTCTTGCTGCCAGAAGACTCCGGTCTGC
>DAOTXA010000453.1:0-8847 GCA_034435595.1 Anaerolineae bacterium
CTATCAGCCCGGATGCCCTGCCAATAGTGCTACAGGTCGGAAAACGCAAATTTATTCGCCTTGTTAATGACTAACAGATGTGAAGCGAACCATGAGTCGAGAGATATTTTAGTTCATGGTTCGTCTGTTGCATCTTCTGCACTTCCAACTTCAGTTGTTGTCAACAAGAACGGCGGTTCCGCCAACACCAGTGTCAGTAAATATCGCCGATCTGAAACCAGGCGCACATTGTCCAGTTCAAACAGCACACGACCTGGATCTTCTGAAAGTACGACTCGAAAATCATGTAGACCAAGAACCAGTTCAAACATAGCAAGCCCATCGTTTGTGCCCTGCGAACCCGGAAACCCTAGAAGCCCTACTTGTAGTACATCATCGACAATAACATCAACAGGCCCTAAGCCGGGAATCGCATGAAAGACGCTAATTACCGCACGTGACGTTGACTCCGGCTCATCTTCGTCAAAAAATACTTGCGCCTTTAACGTATCGTTAGCCAGCGTCCCTACCGCAGCAATGGTCACTGAACTACCTGTGGATACGGCAACTTCAATGGGACCAATCACTCGATCATTCAGAGAAGTATTGACCGGAGCCATGTCGATTGTATAGATTCCAGCAGGGACCTCAACATATTCTGTTACCTCAGCGAAACTCAATTGACTGACATCGCTCAACGCACTATCAATATACACACCGATATCGGGTGTGCCCGATGAAAAATGCGCGAAGCGCAGGAACCCTGTTCCACTTCCCAAATCCGCCACTTGTGCATCAACATCTTCATCTTGCTCAGAAAGCGTTGTGTTGAATCGCACCACTTGCGGATTATCAGGCGTGCCGATCAATGCCAATAGCGTATTTTGATTGGAGAACAACTCAATGTCACCAAGCGTTACAATCGGTTCCTCTTCGTTTTCGCGCCGAATCTGCACGTCAACAACACCAACAGACGTATCTACCACGTCAGCATCACGAAAAACGCGGTCATTTTCGCCACCAGCAAACATAATTTCGGTAAGTATTGGTTCTTCGGCAACCAATACATTCACAGGCGGCAACCCATCAATTGCATGAACAAAACCTACCCGCATCTGGCGGGCCACAACGGGTCGGAAGTCTTCGTTGAGGATTTGAGCGAAAAGATTATCATCATTGTAGGAGCCTAGGAGCAAAACCGTGTTCCACACATCCGCTGTAATCGTTAGCTCTGACGGGCCAATAAGCGCATCAGCAACCGCACTTCCAACAGGTATAAAAGCAACACGATATGTACCCTGGTCGATTTCTAACCAATCGCTGATCGAGCCAAACTCAATTGGATTAACTGTAGTGATCTGCCCATCAATATACACATGGAAAGACGGTGCATCTGAGGAGAAATTCGCAAAGCGCAATTGCGCCGTTTCTTCCAGTGCTTGAGCCAAACCTTCATCTGGAAACTGGAACCCGAAACTCGCAATCATCCAAATGGAGAATACGAGAAAAACCATTATACGCTTCGTTTTGGCCTGCCAAAACGCGTGCAAGTTTACTGAGGCGGACGATGAGTCCATGTAAGTTGCTCTCGAACTTGAAGATCAGTATGCCGAATCTTCATTGCAAGGTCTGCAGCAAGATTGCGCATCAACTTATAACCAAGCTGCGTGTAAGTATCGCACAGTAGCATAAGTTTATCACGCGGAATAATGATCAGATGCGTAGAGTCGCCGCAGCGTGCTCCGGCTGAACGCAAGCCCTCGTCAACCAAGGAGACTTCTCCAAACGATTGACCTCGGCGCAATGTTGTAATGGTGTGCGATCCACTAGAATCATCTTGCTTGCCAACAAGTGCCGGATCAACCGTAATTTCAACCTCACCATTGGCAATCACATAGAGTTCAGTACCGGGTGTATTCTCTTCAAAAATCACATCCCCAGCTTGATAATGTTTTTCACTACATATCGAGCCAATTAGCTCCAGTTGATTGTTACTTAGCTCGTAGAAAATGTCTGCTTGCTTCAGAACATTGACGACAGACATTGAGATACTCCTATAAAATGAGTAATCAGTTAACGGTGCGCATTGTAGCATGTTTACAACGTGCGGAAAAGCGAAGGTCTAGTCGTGGGCTTGATTTCCATCTATTGACCTTTTATGATATTTTATGAACCGATACGAGAGAAATAGACGAGAGTATCTTGAACTACAATCTTCGCAACAAACCCATTGATTATTGCATTTGGGGTGCAGACTTAATTGACGCGGGATCGCGTGAACAAATGGATTCCGCAATGCGACTGCCCATTTCCGTTACAGGTGCGCTGATGCCAGACGCGCACGTCGGCTACGGATTGCCTATTGGTGGCGTACTTGCTACCGAAAACGCGGTCATCCCCTATGCTGTTGGCGTAGACATCGCCTGCCGTATGCGAATGACTGTTTTTCGAGCATCACCGACTATCCTCAAACAGCAACCAGGTAAATTCAAGAATGCGCTGCAAGAGCAAACCGTTTTCGGTGCTGGTGGACAGTGGCCCAACGGCCTGCGCGTTGACCATCCGGTCCTTGACGATCCGGCTTGGCAGGAAACGGGATTCCTAAACCATCTCAAAGACAAAGCCTACGCACAGTTAGGCACCAGTGGCTCAGGCAATCACTTTGTCGAGTGGGGATCATTCACCATCGACGAAGATAACACTCAACTAGACCTCGAAGTTGGTGAATATCTTGCACTCCTATCGCATAGCGGCTCTCGCGGCGTTGGATATCAGATAGCAGATCGCTTCTCCAAGCTAGCGATGGATCAACATTCTGACTTAGACAAATCTGTAAAACATCTGGCATGGCTACCGATGGAATCTGATTTGGGTCAAGAATACTGGATGTCGATGGAATTGGCTGGACGCTTCGCCGCCGCCAATCATGAGGTTATTCACAAGCAAGTCGCCAAAGCTGCCGGGGTCAAGGCGCTGGCTGTGGTTGAAAATCATCACAACTTCGCATGGAAAGAACTTATCCCTGCGCCAAATGGTTCAGAGGAAACGGAACACGAAGTAATCGTTCACCGCAAAGGAGCTACACCCGCCGGCAAAGGGATACTAGGCATCATTCCCGGTTCGATGGGTGATCCCGGTTTTGTTGTACGCGGCAAAGGTGAGGCGAAATCCCTTGAATCCGCAGCGCATGGAGCCGGTCGCGCCATGAGTCGCCGTATGGCGAAATCCACTCTTTCAAAGAAAGAATGTAACGCTTATCTGAAAGAACGTGGTGTTGAGTTAATCGGCGGTGGCATTGATGAATCTCCGCAGGCATACAAGCGGATCGAGCACGTTATCGCTGCTCAAACCGATCTTGTTGACGTTGTGGGCGAATTCTACCCGCGTATCGTTCGTATGGATGATGGCGAGAAGTCTCGACGAACGAAACAAGCACGCTCAGAAAGCAAGAAAAAAGATAAGAAACGTTCAAAGAGTCGTAGACGTTAGCGCAATGCCCTTATTCACAATAGATGAACTTATCAGCATTTGCATCGCCGGTCAGGTTACCGATGGTGAAGTACTAGCCCAGGGCATCAACACCCCACTTGTCATGGCCGGCTTCATCCTCGCTAAACTCACCCATGCCCCTCGGGTTCGCTTTGCTTCTGCAATTGGGCAGGGTATCTGCGAGGATTGGAGTCCGCTTCGTGTAACACGCGTCGAAGAACAATGGTTGCCACATGCCAGGGCAAACGTTGGATTTGCGGTCGCAACTGCTGAACTACTACCCAAATACAATCCAAAGGAGTTTTTCCGTCCTGCTCAAGTGGATGCAGCAGGCAACTTCAACAATATTGCATTCGGGCGAGACTATCGTCATCCGCGATTGCGACTGCCGGGTTCGGGTGGCATTCCCGATGTAAGCGTATATTCGCAGCACATCTATCTATACGTCCCCCGACATACACGAGTGACATTTGTCAAAAAGCCAGACTTTATAAGCGGCCTGGGCCATGTACCAACGCGAACGACTGGTTCGGGGCCAGTTTACCTGATTAGTGATTTGGGCCAATTCGACTGGGCATCAGGAACGATGAGGCTGGTTTCACATCACCCTGGCGTATCCATCGAACGGATTCATGCTAAGACAGGCTTCAAACCGATGATCGCGCCTGATGTACACGAAACGCCTTCCCCTACCCTCAAACAACTCAACTTACTCAGAAATGTCATTGATCCACTTGGCGTGCGCAAACTGGAAACACTTTCTGGAAGTCATCGCAAACAACATCTGCGAACGATCCTAGACGCCGAAAAAAGAATGCTTTAAGGCGATATTTGCCAATCTGACAAGCTCAAGTATCGATCTGTCAAAGAACTCATATAACCCAATTGAACGCCGTCTACACGCGACGAAACCGCGTAGGTGAACAACGGCGAATAAAGCGGGATCGCAATGGCACGCCCAATAAATTCTTGCTGAAATTCAGCATAGTGAATCTGACGGTTAGTTCCGTTTGCATCTGACCTGGCCCGCTCCAACAATTCACTGATGAGCGTGTCATTCACACCGCCGTAATTCAGACCATCTGGAAATTGGCCTTGATGCCAAAAAGCGTAGACATCCGGGTCTGCACTTCCCATCAGCGAAGCCTCTGCAATCACTGCATCAAATTCACCAGATTCAAGCCGCATATCATACTCTGCTTGATCGGTTGAATCGACATTGACCTCAACCCCGTACTGCCTCCATTGAGTAGCCAGATCATTGGCGATACCAGTCAATGCTACATCGTCAAGTACAAGTAGTGAAAATTGTAATAGAGGACCTGATGGATCATCTTCCGCCGGACGAATGCTAGCTCGCGCTAATAAGTCACGAGCAATCGCAGGATCAGACTCAGGCCAGGGATAAGACGTATCAAAACCAGGAAGCCTTGTTGCCCAGTTTCCTGGAGGAAGCGGGCCATCAAGGCGAACTGCTGTATTGGGCAGGTAACGCTCGATTGATGCTGTGCGCCCAACTCCAATTGCCAGAGCTTGCCGAACACGTTGATCGCGAAAGAACCCAACTTCATCACGCACCCAGTTAAACATCACCATGCCTAGATTCGGCTGGATACTGGAAAAATATTGCCAATCTCCGTCAAGTGAGAGCAATGCCAATCTCTCCGCACGCTTGTTTGTTGCATACGCGTCAATTGCACCATCGCGCAACGCAATTTCCAATTCACCGAAAGAGTGAAAGAATTGAAATTGGATACGATCTATCGGGAAATCCACCCGTGATATCGCCTCATCATGAACGTAAAGTGGAGATTTACGAAGATCGATTTGCCGGATACCTTCGCTATCAGATCGTATCGATTCGATTTGAAAAGGCCCAGTCCCAATCGGCGAAAGATTGAACGGATGCTCGCCGATAAAGGTTGCATCGACACCGTCAAGCACATGAAATGGGAGTATTCCCACTCGAAGTGCCTCCATAAAACTCGCGAGCGGTTGGGCTAATCGGAAACGCACAAGGAATTCGCCAAGTTGTTCGGTTTCAACGGTGCGCCAGAATTCGCCAAGCGACGATGGACCAGGAAAATCCGGATCAGCCAATAGTGACATGGTATAAATAACATCAGCAGCGTTGAATTGGATACCGTCTTGCCACAAGACATCGTCACGCAGGCGAACGACATATTCGAGGCCGTCAAATGAAATTGTCGGCATTTCTGCTGCCAACGCAGGGATCGGCTCACCGTATTCATTCACTCGCATCAGACCTTCAAAAATCAACGATGTAATATCTGCATCAACAGGGTTTAGATCAGCAAAAAGAGGGTTGAGGCGTTGAACATTTCCGACGAAACCCTCACGAAGCGTGGCTATCGAAGAAATTTGCGCATCTGTAGAATTCCCGCTTGTTCCCACGATTCCAACGACAAGCAAGATTAATATAAAATGCCAGCGAATTATCCGAAACATGACACACCTATCCATTCAGAACTACACGCAAAACAGACGTTTTGCAACCAGGCAACACGTCTGTAACAGTCAAATCATTCTAGAAAGAATTGAGAACGTCTAATGCGCTGTGACTCGAACGATATTTTTGCTAATTGTAAAACACAACCGCAAAAATACAGATCACGAGAAAGACGACAGAAAGTCCAACGGTAATCTGAAAGAGGGTCTTTTCAAGACCACGGCGGGTACGCGCAATACCACCGCCAGCATCACCGCCAAGCAAACTACCGAGGCCGCCACCCTTAACCTGAAGCATGATGAGAACCACCAACACAACAGACATTACGATTGATGCGATTTGAAACGCTACTTGCATCCCACATAACTCCTGATAGCACAAAACATGGATAGTATAGCACGTCGCTATGTACCTGTGTAGACGCGAGATCTATCGTGCCTCGGCATTGACATTGCGGATTCAACAGCAGATACTATCCTATTGATACACTGTCTCAATTACAGGAGTATAATCTGTGCAATTGTCGCGAAAGCTTAACCCGGCACAACAAGAAGCCTCACAAAGTAGTAATCCTTGTCCGATATTGCAGGTTCATAGCTTATCAGCAGGCTACCCGGGCGTGCGGCAAATCATCGAGCAAATCACTTTTAGTGTCGAATCAGGCACGCGGGTTGCAATTATCGGGCCAAATGGAGCCGGGAAATCTACGCTGTTTAAAGCCTTGGTCGGCATTATTCCACACGAATCTGGGCATATCTCCATCAATGGCGAAAACTGTCAAACAAGCCATAACTTGATGGGTTATGTCCCTCAGTCCGAGGAGATCGACTGGAACTTCCCGGTATCTGTCAATGATGTCGTCATGATGGGGCGAGAACGCCAAATCGGTTGGTTTAAACGTCCGAACACAGCAGATAAAATTGCAGTCAAAACTGCACTAGAAAAGGTCCAGATGGATCACCTACTTAATCAACCAATTGGTCAATTAAGCGGCGGACAAAGACGCCGAGTATTCATCGCACGTGCACTTGCTCAAGAAACCAATGTGTTATTGCTTGACGAACCTTTCAACGGTGTTGATGTCACAGCAGAACACGAAATTATGCAAACACTTGATACCCTACGCAATCAGGGAATTACTGTCATTCTTGCCACTCATGATTTAGCAATCGCTAGCACAAAATTCGACCGTATTTTGCTCATCAAGCATCATGTCATCGCTTATGGTGAGCCGGACGAGGTGTTCCAGCCAGAATTCCTAGACGCCGCCTACGGAAATCGTTTTCATTTCCACAGGTTTAATCAGCAACAAGCCACAAACGGAAACCAGCAACATGTTCCTCGTTGATTGGATCACCGAACCACTGCAACTCGCTTTTATGCAGCGGGCGTTGATTGCTGCTATCCTAGTAGGCGGAATCAATGGCGTCATCGGAACATTTGTAGTTGTCCGCGGGATGTCTTTTTTTGGCGATGCACTTGCTCACACCATTCTACCCGGCGTAGCCATCGCCTTCATCATTAGTGGTGGCACTACCGGACCAGCTCTTTTCACAGGCGGGTTGATCGCAGGTGTGAGTTCTGCCCTGGGAATCGGGTGGCTGACACGAGGCGAACGTGTAAACGAAGATACTGCGACAGGCATCGTCTTCGTGGCGATGTTCGCACTAGGCATTGCCATCATTAGCAGCGATCCCCGCGCTTATCAAACAGACCTTGTTCACATTCTCTTCGGCAACATCTTTGCCATTAACAGTCTTGATCTGTGGATCATGGCTGGGGCCGGTTTTGTAGTGACCGGAGTCATTGCATTGTTGTTCAAGGAACTCGTCATCATCAGTTTCGATCAGGGACTGGCAAGAGCACTCAGATTACCGGCAGAAGGGCTGCGCATACTACTCCTTGTCCTGATCGCTGTAGCCATTGTCGCTAGCCTGCAAATTGTAGGAATCGCCTTGATGCTCGCGATGCTCATTACCCCGGCAGCCACGGCTCGCCTGGTTACCCACCGCATCCAACACATGATTATAATCTCAGCACTACTTGGGATTACTGGCAGCGTTTTAGGTCTGTATGTCTCGTACTACCTCAATATCACAGCAAGCCCAGCGATCGTACTGGTTACAACTGGATTATTTATTCTGACGTTTTCATTTCAGCAGATTCGAGATTATTTGGCGAGAATAGCACATCAAGAATCGCAGGAGTAAGATCGACCAGAGAATGAATACGATGAGCAACTGTTTTTCGGTGGTTACCAATAACAACGGTCGGCACGTCGTTCTCGGTGTGTCGTCGATGACTCATGTCTTCCAGATTTCCATGATCACTTGTAATCACAATTAAACCGTCTTCGTCGTCCCAGGCATCAAGCACACCAGACATAACACCGTCAAAGCGCTCAATTAACTCTATCCCTTTTTCAACTGAACCGCGATGACCTACTATATCTGTCATCCAATGTGCCATAAACGCAAAATCATATGCGCGAGACGCATCAACCAGCATCTGCCCCGCTTCATAGGCGGTCAATAATTCCAATTCTGGCATGTTCAAATCACGCCGCCAAACATCACGCATCCAATCTCCCGTGATGCCACGCCCTGCGACGACATCCGACTCATCCATGAAACGAAGCCCAGCAGCCTTCGCGGCATACTGATAACTTGCCGGAAGCCGCTTGCCACTATTGACCTGATCATGCCACTGCTTCGGATATGCTTCTATCAGCGCGGCTGTTTTGCCACGCTCGACGACAGTTTTAAAAACATTTTGCTGATCAAGTAAGGTACGAGTCATAGCATCCGGCTTGGGGCCATAATGACGCCCGATGAGTTGTGGGACATTTAAGCCAGTGACAATCGTGGCTTGCCCGGTCCCACTTTGTGGACGCCCACCAACGCCTAAAC
>DAOTXA010000454.1:0-30342 GCA_034435595.1 Anaerolineae bacterium
GGATCCAACGCATACCGGATTGGTTACGGAGATTCGCGCCACCGGGCTAATCCCGCAGGTGCGTCGGACGACAATGGTCCCACCCGTCGATCCAAACGCCGAGATTGAGGAGTTTGATTCATGAATGATCTGTTCTCTCACGAAAGGAAATACCCTTGAAACTTAGAAATACAATTGTAATCGTGTTGGCCTTGCTGTTACTCATCACGCTGTCGATGTTGCCAGCAGTCGCGCAAGATGAAGAACCCGTAGCCGTGACGTTTGGGTTGCCGTTTGTGCCGAATATCCAATTTGCGCCGCTCTACATAGCGATTGCGCAGGGCTATACCGCAGACGCCGGACTCGCTATTGATCTCGAATATGGTGACGAAAACCTCATGCTTGATCTCGTTGCCGTTGGAGAAATGGAATTCGCCATGATCGGTGGCGAACAAATTATCCTGGCGCGGCAGGGTGAGCGCCCGGTGGTGTTTGTCTACGAATGGTTTCAGCAATTTGCAGTAGGTATAGCGGTTCCAGATACGACCGAAGGCGTCGAAAATCCGGCGGATATTGCCGGGTTGCGTGTCGGGATTCCCGGTCGATTCGGTGCATCCTATAGCGGCTTGACCGCCTTCTTGTCAGCCAATGGCCTTACAGAAGACGATATTCGCCTTGAGGCGATTGGTTTCAATGCCCCGGATGTGGTTTGCCTCGGCGCGGTAGAGGCGGCAGTCATCTATCGGAACAACGAACCGCTACAAATCCAGCAGCGAGCCGATGCCGGGGAATGCGGCGATATTACCAGCCTGACCGTGTTCCCGGTGGCTGCGGATGTTGATCTCGTCTCCAACGGAATTGTAGTCAGTGAATCCATGATCGCCGCTTCGCCAGACATGGTTCAGGCAATGGTCACAGCCTTCGATCTTGCCCTGCGTGATACCATCAACAACCCGGCAGAAGCTTATCTCCTGAGCGATGAATTCGTCGACGGTTTGCCGCTGGATGACGATCTGCGTGCTGCGCTGGAAGCTGAGGCTGAGGCACAGCGCGAATTTCTGGCGACAGAGCCAGATCGTGAAGCCATTGCCGAAAGTCATAATGCGTTGATTGACCGTCTGGCAGCAGATTTTGCGCCAGAGCAGTTGATCCAGCTACGCGTACTCCTGGCATCAATCCCGCTCTGGGATGCAGAAATTCTTGGTGCGACCGATGCCGAATCTTGGGAGACGACGCAGGAGGTTCTCCTGTCGATGGGCACGCTTGAAACCGAGATTGATCTTGCAGCCGCCTATTCGAACGCGTTTGTTACCTCTTTGGCAGAAAGCGAATAAGATGGCACTTGGGCTGATCGCGGAAGACGCGACGGTCGTATTCCCGGCACCCGATGGCAGTCCGCTGCGGGTGCTGGGGCCTGTTTCTCTGACTGTAGAACCCGGCGAGTTTGTGTGTTTGGTTGGGCCAAGTGGCAGCGGAAAAAGCACGCTGGCACGCACTTTTGCGGGCTTGCAGTCGCTATCATCCGGGCGCGTACAATTGGGCGATCACGTCATCGAACGTCCGACGCCACGTGTGGCAATGATGTTCCAGCAGGCAAACCTGATGCCCTGGCGCACGGTCATTGACAACATCGCGCTGCCGCTGGAACTCGTCGGTGTATCACGCGAGAAACGGCGCAAACAGGCGACATCACTATTGTCATTGCTCGAACTCGAAGGCTTTGCCGATACCTATCCCGGTGAGCTTTCCGGCGGTATGGCGCAGCGGGTCGCGTTAGGTCGCGTCATGGTGCAAGAGCCGGAAGTGCTGCTGCTGGATGAGCCGTTCGGTGCGTTGGATGCGTTGACACGCGAGCGCCTCGGCCTTGATTTGTTGCGTATCTGGTCGTACCAGCGCGAAACTGTGCTGATGGTTACGCATGACATTCATGAAGCCGTACTTCTCGCAGATCGCGTCGTGGTGATGAGCAGGCGTCCAGGGCGGATTATTGCTGATATACCGGTTTCACTGGCCCGTCCACGCAGCCTGGAACTCGTCTATGAACCCGTATTTACGACCATCGCCCGCGATGTCCGCGCCGCCATTGACCGCGCATAAGCCGTGCGCCGCAGATTTCGCCGCCAGCTCTTAAACGCGGTAAAGTCATAGGCTGATGTTGTAAACCCCTACATGCATTAAGGAAAGACAGGCCATGACTTACGACGTAAACCGGCAGCGTGCACTCTTCCCGGCGTTGCAGCAGAAGGCATCCGATGGAAAGACGTTGCCGGTATTCTTTGATAATCCGGCGGGGACACAGGTTCCGCAGCAGGTGATCGATGCCTACCGCGATTATTTCACCACATCGAATGCCAACAGCGGCGGCAGCTTCGCTACCAGCCAGCGTAGCGATGCCATGACCGGTGAGACACGGGCGCAAATGGCGGCGTTTATCAATGCCTCTGATTCCAATGAAATCGTGTTCGGCCCCAATATGACGACTTTGAACTTCGGGTTGAGTCGAGCGCTGGCGCAGATCATGCGGCCCGGTGACGAGATCGTGTTGACACGTATGGACCATGACGCCAACGTCGCACCGTGGATGTTAATTGCCCGTGATGAGGGTTTTAACGTACGCTGGGTCGATATCCTCGAAGACGACAGTACCCTGGATATGGATTCGCTGGAAGCGGCGCTCACCGACCGCACGCGGATAGTCGCCACCGTCCACGCCTCCAACGCGGTCGGGACAATTAACCCGGTCAAACAGATTGCGGAGATGGCCCACGCCGCTGGCGCGTACTTCGTCGTTGATGCCGTACAAAGCGCACCGCACATCCCCATAGATGTACAGGATATTAACTGCGATTTTCTGCTGTGTTCATCATACAAGTTCTTCGGCCCACATATGGGCATTCTGTGGGGAAAATACGATATCCTGTCTGATTTGCCCGCGTACAAAGTTCGTCCGGCGAAGGATCGCCCGCCGTATCGCTGGGAGACAGGCACACTCAGTTACGAAGGCGTGGCGGCAGTTGGCGCGGCCCTGGCCTATATCAAAGCTATCGGTGAGTCGTCTGGGGCAGCCTATGAGTCGCTCATCGCACCTGAATTCACCGGAGATCATCGCCTGTACAAGCTGGCGATGGAAGCCGTTCGCCATTACGAGCGCGACCTCGTCACCCACCTGTTGGATATACTCGAAAGGGTCCCCGGTGTGAATGTATACGGGGTTTCTGACCGTGAACGAGTCGCGGAACGTGTGCCGACTGTCGCCTTCACCCACGACGCCCATACGCCAGATGCAATCGCCGAAGCATTGGGTAAACAGGATATTTACGTCTGGTCAGGGCATTACTACGCGATTGAAATCATGGAACGATTGAATCGTGGTGAGAACGGCATGGTGCGCATCGGTTTGGCACACTACAACACCCGTGCCGAAATTGACCGCCTCGGCGAAGCGCTGAAGGCCCTATGACATGCGACCGCCGGTTCCCGCTGCGATACTGGTGATCGCGGCGTTTATGGCGTTGCTGATGATTGTGCTGGCAGTAGTAGCGAGCTTGCTGTTGACTGAACGTGCGATCAATACCGTTGCGCCGCGTGCCAGCGCTGCCCGCATCGTCCACTTTGCGGGTAGCCTGCCGCTCTTCACCGCCGGTGCCAGCGATGACGGCTCTATAGCACCCGGATGCGACCTGCGCTATCAAATCTCGGTACGCAGCAGTGATGCAACCCTCGAACAAATCAACGATTACTATGCCGCGCACTTTCGCAGTTTGGGCTGGGAACCACTGGCGCGGCGTCTTCGTTATCAGGTAGATCAGGCGACTCAGGTCGCACTTGTGGATGCAGTGCCGCCTCGCCTGGGAACGTTGGAGATTCCCTCGTCTGTTCGCACGTCAGGGGAACCAGATTCAATCCTGTATGCGGTCATTGTAAGCACATGGGATCATGCCCGCTGCCCGTGGCTTGCACAGTCCGGCTAGCTCTCTTTGGAGAGGGCCGCAGCCAACTGCGCACAGATCAGTTCCAGCATCATCGCGTTTTCCTGTGTAATCGAACTGGGACGATCACGGCAGGCAACCATCACCCCAAACGTTCGTCCGCTAAACTGCACGGGAATACAGGCCACCGCTCCTAGCCGCCCCCGTGCCACAAGCGGGTGATTGGGCTTGTCTTCCGGGGCTGCGATGCGGCTTTGACCGTTCTGCGCGACCCAGGTCATTAAATCGTCCGGGTTTGCCTGTTTGGGCGCAATAGCCTGAATAGTCCCCGGTCCGCCCTGGGCACGCAGTGTCATGCGTAGTGGTTCCGCACGTTCTAGATGGTAATATGCGACGTATTCGTACTTCATCTCGATGGTAGTAGCCACAGCCGCTTCCTGTTTGCCGTGTGCGCCCGTCGCAGTACGCATACGCTTGGCGATGTTTCTCACCGCCGGTAAACTATCAGATCGCAGCGTTTCTAACTGGCGATCACTCATCAAACGGGTGATTTTTCGAGCGAGATCATCGTTACGGAAAGGATCCGTACTGATATCATCCGCCTGACCGGGCATTCCGAAATCCGCTTCCTCATCCACCAGTATAATCAGTAATCGCGGGTAGTTTTGCCGCAGTTCACCTACCAGCGCAAATACGTCCCCCATACGCTGCTCAACGACGAAAACGTCAATGCGCTGGTCGCGGTCAGCCACGATCTCCAGCGCGTCGCCGAGATTCGTCGCAATCTGAACGCTCAAATTATCATGGACGGAGAGGCTTTTGTAGTAGCGCGAGGCCTCACTATCCGGTACTGCAATCAAGACATCAGTATTCGCCATGTGGTGCCTCCTGTGAAAATGCTAATCAAGCGACGTGCGGGCCAGCGCCAGTGTAAGCAGAATGAGTTGTTTTAGTCCACGAGCAACCGGTTCTGTCTCCATAAACTCATCCATGCGGTGAGCGTTGCCGCCGCGTGTGATACCGACAGTTACAGTTGGGCAGCCGTCCGCAAGCGGGATATTGCCGTCGGTGCTGCCCCGTTCCAGCGACCCGCGAACGCCCACCGCAGCCAGCGCCGCCATTGCGCCATGTACAATCGGGGCGTCGACAGAAATTGCGCCTGCCGGTCGATCTCCAACGACTTCGATGTCAAACGCTAATTCGCTGGATGTCAACGCGTCAACATAGCCACGCACGCGGGCTTCGAGGTCTTGCAATGCATCCTGTTCTTCAGAACGCATATCCAACCATAGTTCTGCCTGCGCAGCGATTGAGTTGATCGACTGACCACCCTTAATGATGCCTATATTATAGGTCGTGCGCGGCGTGTTCGACAGTTGCGTTGCCGTAATTTTTTCGCCAAGGCGGATGACGCCATGAATCGCGCTGGGACGACCGAAGTGTAGCCAACTGTGTCCGCCCTCGGCTTTTGCGATAATGCGCAACCGGCGCACGGCAATCCCGGCATGGTAAATATAGCCAAATGATAGCCCCTCAATGTTCACGACGTGGTCAATCTGCCCTTTGAGACGATCATACGCAGCACGAATGCCGCCAAGGTCCCCCAGCCCTTCTTCACGACTCGTTGCGACAAACCACACATCTGCGGCGGGGCGCAACGCTTCGCGGTTCAATGCTGCGACCAAACCCAGCATCCCGGCAACGCCCATACTGTTGTCACCAAGGCCAGGGCCATAGATGACACTGCCTTGCTGTCGGGTAGTCAGGTCACTTTCTGCCGGGAATACGGTATCTGTATGCGCACTGATCATGATTTGCTTCTCGGATGACCCGGTTCCGCGCATCAGACCATAAACGTTAAAAACGTCGTCTGTGTCGATTTGCTCCAGACCAAGCGCGGCAAACTGTTCCCTGACATAGGCAGCCCGTTGAGATTCATCGAAGGTCGGAGCCGGGATTTGCTGGATGGCGACTGCCTGTGCGACTGTCTCATCGGCAAGCTCTTTCAGCCACTTCCAGTTAACGTTTCGATTCAATTGTTCTACGCGTTTCTTAACAGCCGTGCGAGGAGAGATGCTCATGCGCCGACCTCCTTCCTGTGATATAATTCGCCCCTACCCCAAACAAGGGCTGGCGGCTGGTTTGTAAAGATTGATCCTGACTGCTGCCCCACACCAGGCAACAACACCTGAGAGATTATGCCGCAAAGCCGCGAATCACGCAGGGGTATTGGGGTTTCTATGAATAAACAATGGGGGGAAATTGGGTAATGCCGGATACGATTCTGCGGATTGGGAACACGCGGGGTAAACCAGCTTCGTATATGTCCGCGTTGGAAAAGCGCTACACGCTGATTTCGGTTCCCAGTGGCAAGCAGAGTCTTAAAGTGCTTTCGCAATGTCCAAGTCTCGTGATGATCGACGCCGCATCTCTCCACACACCGGGCACGCGCATCTGCAAACAGATCCGCAACATGTCTCAGCGCATTCCTGTTATTCATATCCATCCCGGTCCGCGTAAGACGGCGGCGACGGCGGCAGACGTATTGTTGTTTGCGCCGGTCGGGGCACGCAGGTTGAGCAAGGAGATCGAACGATTGCTCAATGGCAGTCAAGACGAAGAAATCGATTGCGGACCCTTCTATATGAACATCACCCGACGTATCTTGACCGTAAATGGCGAAGAGACACACCTTACCCCCAAACAGGCGAGTTTGATTGAGATGTTTTTGCGAAATCCGGGGGAAACGATTCATCGCAAGCGACTGATGGAAAATGTGTGGGAAACCGACTATCTCGGTGATACAAGAACGCTGGATGTGCATATCCGGTGGATCCGGCAGGTGATTGAGAAAGATAGCAGTAATCCGCGATTCTTGCGGACGGTGCGCGGTGTGGGTTATTGCCTTATATTGCCCGATGCGCCATCGTAAAAAACAGTCGATTTCAGCACAAGAAGCAAACGCCGGCCCACGCGGACCGGCTGATTTTGTTTTGATGTTTAGCTGCTCTGCGCTTCAAGCGCGGAAAGCTGCTGCATCAGGCGGCTTTTGCGGCGTGCCGCGTTGCGCTTGTGGATGATGCCACGCGAAGCCGCCTTGTCCAGATCGCGGATCGCGGTAGCAGTTTCAACACGTGCCTGCTCAAGATCGTTCGAGTTAATGCTGGTACGCGCTTTCTTGACCAGTGTGCGGGCACGATTGCGATAGATACGGTTGTGGATGCGACGCTTTTCGCTCTGACGGATGCGCTTGATTGCTGATTTATGATTAGCCATATTAATCTACACCTGTTTAGCCTGAAACAGGTTTGTCTCCCTGAGTATCTTGTCAAACAGCAGAATGTGATGATGATACACATCTGCTAGACGTTTGTAAAGCGCGGTTTATGCGCAGCATCATATGTTGAGGGCGAGAAATGCCAGCGCACCAATGTTCGCCAACACCAATACGATCAGTCCGGCATAAACGGCGACTGAACCACCTCCGCCCTGACCGGGCAACACGGTCGGTTTAATCTCAGATGAGATCAGGCGAAAGTATTCGCCGGGGTTGTCCGGGTCAATGTCTTCGCCGCTAATATAGAATTCGTCCGTCGATATTTTCTCAGGCACCGTTGCCTGTTTCGATGTCTTGCGCCGTTTACGGCGCGATACCGCAGCCGCCTGTTCTGACGGCGGTGGAGCAGGCGACATCACCGGAGAAGGCGCAGCCGGGGATCCACTATCGAGGTCTGCCAGTAGATCATCCAGTTCAGCTTCATCGCTTTCAGCGGCATCTACTTCAAATGCGATGTCATCTGCCGAAAATCCCTCAAGCATAGAGTCGGCATCAAATGGGCCACTGGTTAGCGAATCGTCGGCAGAACCCGAAGTTGCAAACGGTGACACCGTGTCGTGAACATCTGACATGCCGCTGTCTTCGTCGGTGCCAAACGTATCCGCAAACAGGTCATCATCGAAGTCGAACTGTTGCTCTGGCTCGCTGGCTTTCACTGTTTCCTGCGTAGAAGCTAAATTCAAACCGGCGACCCAGTCATCGTATTGATCAGAGGTCGGTTGCGAACGCGGATCGTAGGAGGCGCTGGAGCTGCTGGTCGGTATAGTATATGAATCAGGCTCGCTGCTTGCCGGAGGTGATGAATCATTAAACATCGCGGCTGCTTCATTCGTATCAGGGAAGCCATCGTCAATAACATCACCGTCGTTCTCTGTCACATCACCCATCTGCTGGGAAAGATAGTCCAGACCTTTGCGAGCATTTGAGTTGCCGGGGTTGATGAAGAGGACATTTTCCAGGCAAATACGCTGATCTTCTGGTGACTCAACGACCGCACTTAACCACATCCACGCTTTTTCATGATGTTGGTCCAGGTCTGTCGCCTTTTCCAGCAATTGCCGCGCTTCGGATTTTTTTCCCGCCTTGAATGAACGGATTGCCTCATTGACCATCGCGTCAACGTTAGCAGTCATGGGTCAGTCTCCTTTTACGGTGACGGAGTTTCGAATCTATCATAACATGAACCGGAGATTGCGCAGGCGAGCGGTGTGTGACGCAAAGCATGGCTTGGCTGCCTGGCGGTCTAGCGAGGTTGAGGGTATTCCTCTGTCAGCAAACGATTACGTCGGCTTGCATGTGTGAATCAGACAACTTTAGACGATGACCGGCAACAGAATTGCCGCCAGTACAATCAGCAGGGCTAGTATAAAGCGAAACCATATTTTTACCTGATTTGGGAATATTCCTGTGATATTCATCACTAACCTCTTTCATTGCATGGTACTTACCCTTATCTTCATTAAAGCACGAGATTATGTTCGCTGACCTTAATTCTTCTAGGGTTAGAAAAATTAAACGAAAAAGACAAATCTTATAGCAGATGTTATAACGAGTTTGTTGTCAAACTCTGATTGCTGGTTGTGGCGTTCGCCAGTTTTTCGGGGTTTCACCCCTCACCTGACTTTTTCAAAAAGTGGGCAAGAACGAATTAGCAATCAAGGTATTTGTCAACAGCCCAGACCCTCATAAAATAGATAACACTGTTCACCGATATCGGTACCTATCATGTGGCTTAAACGTGGATTAACGATCACAGTGTTCTTTGGCGTCGCCTTTACGATTTTCGCTGGGTGGATGCGCATCTCCGTCTCCCCGTTGGTGATGCTGCCGTTATTGGTCGTGCTAAGTGCCAGTGCTTCGCTGCTGCTGATTGATTACTTCATTCCGGGTCAACTGGAACATTTACAAAAGCAGTTGGCAGAAGACCGCGATGATCCGTCTACACTCACCGCGTCTGTGGCGTATCTTGCGGGTAGTGTATTTCCACCGGTCGCGGGGGGAAGCGTGCTGGGACTGGTCATGAGCACGTTAGTGCGCCTGCTGATCGTAGAGACGTTCACCTTGATCGCAGTGTCGATTGGCGGCGGTGTTTTAATCGGCATGATAATGGGGCAAATAGGGTTCGCGCTGCGTATCGGCATCATTACGATGTTGGTCGTTGGATTGGCGACAGCCGGGATCGCTATCGCCTTCTTGTTTTTCGCGTTTCTGGGGATGGCGTGGTCGTTTACAGTCTATTTGCTCGATTGGGGAGATCGGCGATCTGACGGCGACCTTTAACGCGATTTCACCAACCGATTGACCCGTCGAATTGCGTAAGATGCGCTCCAACTGCCGGGGCGAGGTCGGTAAATACGACTTCGACCGTATCTTCCAAAGTTTTGAGAATTGCGTCTTTGACCATTGCGTACTTTGCTGAGTCGATATTGACGCCCTGTTTCCCCTGCGGATGCAGGGTGGTGATCTTCGTTTCCATAGGCCCTCTCACAGATTTGAACTTATGTTCTATTTTACCGTATTCACGATTGATGTGCAAGATGACGAATGGAATTCTACAGCCGCAGTCGCGCCAACCGCTCCGCCGCTTGTTCCAAGGTGTCGTCGTTTTTACAAAACGAGAATCGCGCCTGTTTTTGCCCGTATTGCTGGAAGGATTCGGTGAAGAACGCCGTGGGCGGAATGCAGGCGACACCCACTTCAGTGATGAGGTGCTGGGCAAACGCTACATCGTCGCCATCAAAGACATCGCTAAAATCCGCCATAACGAAGTACGTACCCTCTGGCTGAATCGCCCTGAGTCCGGCTGCATGGATACCCTGCATCAGCAAGTCGCGCTTCCTGGTGTACATTGCCCGCACGTTCTCATAATAGCTTTCTGGCAGGCTGAAAGCGTGGGCGACCGCTTCCTGCGCGGGGTGATTAACGGCGAAAGCGATAAACTGGTGCGCCTGCGCCACACCGCGAATAAGCTCCGGCGGGCCATACGTCCACCCAATTTTCCATCCCGTCATACCGAAGGACTTGCCCGCACTGCCGATGGTTACCGTGCGTTCGAACATCTCTGGTAGCGTCGCAATCGGGATGTGCTTCCGCCCGTCGAATACAAGATGCTCATAAACCTCATCACTGATCACGGTCACATCGTAGGCGATGCAAAGCTCTGCAATCACAGAAAGTTCATCGCGGGTGAAAACACGTCCCGTAGGGTTGTGTGGCGTATTGATGATGATGGCGCGGGTCTTCTCGGTGAAGGCTGCGCGGATTTCGTCGGCGTCAAAGGTCCACATGGGCGGACGTATGGCGACGGAAACTGGCGTCGCGCCCGCCATCTGGATGCCGGGAATGTAGCTGTCGAAAAATGGTTCGATGACGATAACTTCGTCACCAGGATCGACCAATCCCATAATCGACGCGAAAATACACTCGGTTGCGCCGGGTGTGACGATGACCCCGCCATCAGCCGTTACATCAAGGCCATAGCGTGCCGCGTGCTTTGAGATTGCATCACGCAAATTCGGTGTACCCGGACCGGGCGCATACTGATTATGTTCACTAGACTGCAATGCGTGGATGAACGCGCTGACCGCTTCGGCGGGGCCGTCGAAGTCCGGCTTGCCCTGACCTAGATTCAGCGCGTTGTGCTGGCGGGCAAGGTCATTGATTTCCGTAAAGATCGTCGTACCAAAAGGCGCGACACGCTTCGCCATCTGGGGCATGGTACTTCTCCTGCGAGTTGCAATATGTTCCGTTACTTGCCGTAGCGCTTGCGGGCGAGCGTCGCCATTTTATCGACGCGCTCATTGTATTCGTGTCCGGCGTGGCCTTTGACCCACTTCCATTTAACGGAATGACGCTGAAGCGCTGCATCCAGTCGCTGCCACAACTCCTGATTCTTGACCGGCTTGCGACTAGCTGTCATCCACCCGTTTTTCTTCCAGTTCTTCATCCACTGGGTGATGCCTTTTTGCAGATATTCACTATCTGTGTATAAGATGACCTCATGCGGTTCATCGAGTGAAGTCAATGCTTCAATAGCGGCTGTAAGCTCCATCTGGTTGTTTGTAGTGCGTTTTTCACCGCCGCTCAGTTCTTTCTGCGTATCCCCGAAGATGAGCAACGCCGCCCATCCGCCGGGGCCGGGGTTCGGCTTCGAGCCGCCGTCAGTGTAGATTGTCACGGTTGATTTTGTCATGCGGGCGATTATAGCAGGCTGTGCGTTTGATGCTACGCTCTTTCCACAAATTCCCGGATACAACAAAAGCGAATTGATTAGGTAGCCCATTCCCCTGGTCAAGCCCTTCCAGGGCGACCGCTCGAAAGCGATGAGGTCAACAAATGTTAGGGCGCAGCCGGTTGTCAGCATGGGTAGCGCTTTTCAGTTCTCGCAATCATCTATGCTGCTAAGTAATCCACTGTTGGCAGCGGCGGCTCCTACAGGTATAACCGGGTGATGATTGTGTCAGGAGATTGCCAGATATGCTGCGAACTCTGTTTTCTGGTGTGCTGATGTTGCTACTCGCTGGCTGCGCTTCCGGCGGGGGCGGCGGGCCGACCCCGACGACATTACCGTTTACCAGTGATGTCACCGTGACGTATCCACAAGCGGGAAGCGTGATTTACGCTGAGTCGGTGCGTGTGCAGGGGCAGGTTAACGGTGACGCCGCGCAAACACTACAAATCGAACTAATTGATGCAGATGGCAATCTGTACGGCAACAGCGTGCTAAACGCCAGTTCCGGGGATTGGTCAGTCGAGCTTCCCCATACATTCCAGGGGATCCCCGCGCCAGTTGACTTGGTCGTCCGCCCGGTCGAAGAAACACGCGAATATGCCCGCGTGCCATTGACATTTGCCGATGTGTCACACCGGCCCACAGGATCATTTGCGTCAATCCTGTTCCCGGCAGAAGGCGATGCCCTCGGCGGCGATACAATCCTCGTCGAAGGGGCGGCATCTGGTTATGATGCGCTAACGGTTTCGCTCGTCGATTTCAGCGGCGCGACCATTGACGAACAGCCTGTAGACCTCTCCTATGCATTTCTGATTGACGAAATCCCCTGGCAGGTTGAACTGTCCCCACAAGAGACGATCGGGGTCGCTGAAATTCATGTCTCAAACGACCTCGGCGACGTATTACAAACTGTGTCAATTCGGCTTGATCTTGCTGCCGGATAGACTCCTGTGATTACGAAAAATTAAGCGCGGATAAGTGTGGACAGCGTATTCCCTTTGTGATACCCTGTGATTGATAGGATTCATCAGATTATTAAGGTTTAATTTTGAAAATTGATCTAGGGTCTGATCTCCTTAACTTTATTGTGCAGCAAGAATTTACGCCGGGCGACCGCCTGCCCTCGATAAGTGAATTGCAGGACGAAGCACATCTCGGCATCAGCACAAGCAAAGTCAGAGAGCAACTAGAGGTCGCACGTGCGCTTGGACTCGTTGACGTTCGGTCGAAGACGGGCACGCGCCTCAAAGAGTATGATTTCGCCCCCGCTGTACGGTTAAGTCTCTACTATGCCCTTGCACGCGATCCCCGCACTTTCGAAGCCTTCAGTGAACTTCGCAAACATATCGAGTACGCCTTCTGGATTGAGGCGTGTGAGGTACTGCGCCCGGAGGATACCGAGCGCATGTGGGCGTGCGTGCATCGTGCGCGTGAGTTGCTCAACGGGCAGTGGATTCGCATCCCCAATGCCGAGCATCGCACCTTCCACCTGCTGGTGTTCGAGCGTCTTGAGAATCCCTTCGTCACCGGGTTGCTAGAGGTCTACTGGGATGCATATGAAGCGGTACAACTAAACAGGTATTCGGAGTACGCTTACTTACAGCAGGTGTGGGATTACCACGAGCAAATCCTCCGGTTGATCTGTGACGGGGAATTTGAGGCGGCGCGGGATACATTCATGGAGCACACGACCCTGCTGCGTCATCAACCGCAGATACATAAATTTCAGGATGCGAATCATCGGCAAACGCTCGATGGGAAGGGTGTTGGTACAGACGAATAAATTTATTTGATCTCATCATACATGTTATGTGCAACTTTGCGCTTCTTCAAACTCGATCATGAAAGGATGACGCGCTACACAGCGCAGGAAACCTATGTGTGCATTGAATGTAAAAACCGAACAAACCGGAGAGCAGTCCGGCGAGCAAGGGCGGATCGTCAATGATTTTGCCTTTATGGTAGCGACGAAAAACGGGTCCGGTAGTCAAACATCAAACAACTTGATCGTCAATACCCTGTTTCGCATGGGTGTTCCCGTCAACGGCAAAAACCTGTTTCCCTCCAATATCAAGGGACTGCCGACTTGGTACACAATCCGCGCCAGTAAGGATGGCTACACCTCCCGTCGGGCTACGACCGAGGTCGTGGTCGCCTACAACGAATTGACCGCCGCCGAAGATATCGACAACCTCCCGCCCGGTGGCGTGTGCCTCCTCCCGTCCGATTGGAAGTGGACGCACAGCCGCGATGACATCACCTACTATGAAATCCCGGTCAAGGACCTGATGAAAGAAGCGGAAATCGCAAACGCGTTCCGCGAGCGTGTCACCAACATGACCTATGTCGGTGCGGTCGCCTGCCTGTTTGAACTCCCACTCACAACAGTCTGGGAGGTGCTGCTCGATAACTTCAACGGCAAGGAAAAACCCGCCCGCATGAACATGAACGTCATTGAGCTGGCGTATAATTGGGCCAATGAAAATATCGAAAAGACCGATCCTTACGTTTTCGCGCCGATGGATGGCACGAAGGGCAAGATTCTGATTACAGGCAACGAAGCTGCCGCGCTTGGTGCGCTCTTCGGTGGCGTAAACGTGACGGCATGGTATCCGATTACGCCGTCCACCAGCGTCGTTGATGCGATTATCCAGTTCAAAGATGTGCGCAAAGACCCTGATACAGGCAAAGACACCGTCGCCATTGTGCAGGCAGAAGACGAACTCGCCGCCGCCGGGATCATTATCGGCGCAGGGTGGGCCGGTGCCCGTTCGATGACCGCCACCAGCGGCCCCGGAATCAGCCTCATGGCAGAGTTCGCCGGACTCGCATACTTCGCCGAGATTCCCTGCGTATTCTGGAACATCACGCGTATGGGACCCAGTACCGGGCTGCCGACGCGTACCAGTCAGGGCGACCTGATCTCGACGCACTTCCTCGGTCATGGCGATACCAACCAGATTTGTCTGCTGCCCGGTTCGCCGGAAGAATGCTTTGAATTTGGCTGGCGTGCCTTCGATATTGCTGAGTCGATGCAAATGCCCGTCTTTGTCATCAGCGACCTGGACCTCGGTATGAACAACTGGATGGCTGATCCATTCGAGTACCCCGACGAGCCGCTCAACCGTGGTAAGGTTCTGGATGCCGAGCAGCTTCAGCAGTTCATTGACGATCACGGTAAATGGGGCCGCTACTTGGATGTAGACAAAGACGGCGTGCCGTATCGCACCCTGCCGGGTACCGATCACGCGCAGGCCGCATACTTCACACGCGGAACCGGTCACAATGAATACGCGGTCTACAGCGAGCGCTCCGACGACTGGGTTGACAATATGCACCGCCTGACACGCAAGGCGAAAACCGCCCTCAGCGTACTCCCCGCACCCAAAACCGATATCGACGACAGCATAAAGGTCGGTATTCTGACCTTCGGATCCAACCATCCGGCGATGGTCGAAGCTCGTGACATGCTGGTGGCAGAGGGCATCCAGACAAACTACATGCGCGTTCGTGCGCTGCCGCTGCACGACGACGTGAACGCATTTATCGCCAATCACGACCGCGTATACGTCATCGAGAACAACTTCGATGGTCAGTTGGCGCAGATTATTCGTCTCGAACATCCTGAAGATATTACGCATGTGCGCTCAATCACACTGGGTGACGGCCTGCCGATGACTCCCAGGTTCATTGTTGATGAAGTCACAGCTATGGAAAAGGAGGCCAACTAAAATGGCCCGTACAAACAGTCTCGGTCTTTCCCGTAATGACTACAAGGGGCGTAAAAGTACGCTTTGCCCCGGCTGCGGTCACGACTCGATTAGTAATCAGATCATTAGTATGGCTTACGACCTCGGTTTTGCGCAGCATCAGATGATTAAACTCAGCGGCATCGGCTGCTCTAGCAAGACCCCGGCGTATTTTCTCGGTCGTTCGCACGGCTTCAACGCACTGCATGGACGTATGCCGTCGGTGGCTACGGGCGCATTGTTGGCAAATCGCAGCCTCAAGGCGGTCGCGGTCAGTGGTGACGGCGACACTGGCAGCATCGGCATGGGCCAATTCAAGCACGCAATTCGCCGCAATGTGCCGTTCTTGTACATTATTGAGAACAACGGCGTCTACGGCCTGACAAAAGGCCAGTTCTCTGCCACCGCAGACGAGGGGCAAAATCTCAAGTACTACGGTCGCAACGACCTACCGCCGATTGACCTCGCGCTAGAAGCGGTTGTCGCCGGGGCGACTTTCGTGGCTCGTAGCTTCTCCGGCGATGCCAAGCAGGTGCAAACCCTGATGCAGGCAGCCATGAACCATTCCGGTATCGCCGTGCTCGATATCATCAGCCCGTGCGTGACCTTTAACAACGCACCGCAATCGACCAAGAGCTATCCCTACGGCAAAGAAAACCAGATTCCGCTGCACGAGATTCAGCTTCTCGCGCCGGATTACGTGCCCGCCGAAGAAGAAATCACCATCGAAGAGTATCCTGAAGGTGAGATCATCCCGGTTGAAATGCACGATGGGACCGTGATTCGCCTCAAGAAGCTCGACCGCGATCATGACCCGCGCAGCCGCGCACAGGCTATCAGCGTATTAGAACAGGCCCAGCGCGAGCAGTTGTTTATCACCGGGCTGGTCTACTACGAAGAGCCGCGCCCAACGCTTGCAGACACACTCGAAATCACCGAGGAACCGCTGTCGCATCTCTCCGAGGCGAAGCAGCGTCCGTCTAAAGAAGCGCTCGATAAGATCATGGATAGCTTCAAGTAGGCTGATCTACCACGATAAAATCAGGGGGAACCGGTCGGCTTCCCCCTTTTTGTTGTCTGGTGAGGATTCGTGTGATGCGAACTGGTATTGCCTTTTTTCTGGCGTTAATCGGGGTATATTTCGTCGCCTTAGCCACCGAGCCGCCGCAGGTCCGGCAGCAAACACTCCAATACGGAGAGACGGTCACAGGTGAGATAACCGATGTGGCGTATGAGGCCGGATACACGTTTACCGGAACCGCAGGCGACGTGATTGTCGCCGAAATGCGCTCGTTGGATCGCAGCCTGCTGAATGCACTAATTGCGCCTAATCTCATTCTGCGCGATCCCGATAACAACGTGATCGTCAATACCGCCGCAACCTATCCAATTGATGACTCAACGCTCATCGCCCGGTTGCCACAGGATGGCGACTATCTGCTGATTGCCACCCGTGAAGCCGGACCCAATGGCGGCAGCATCGGGGCATTTAGCCTGAGTCTAAAATTGGCGCAGCGACTACCAACAGACACCATACTAAACCAAGATATCGCCGTTTCGGACGGTCCTATATATTACAGCGCGGATGCTGATGAACCGGTCACCCTGCATTTTCGACGTGAAGCAGGCGACTATGCGCCGCGTGTCAGCCTCAATGAAATTGATGTTGAAACAGGTCGGTTGGTGTCTCTTGCGTATGGCGGCGGGGCCAACGCCCGCGAATTCTGTCTGGTCACTCAAAGCGAGCAAGATGTGGTCGTCATCGCGCTAGAGCCGGATGACAATGTGTTTGCGTTTGAAGATGTGAACCTTGTCTTTGCATTGCACATCTCTCATGCGCAATGTGCCACGACAGGCTAGAATAGTATAATATTGCGTAATCTCTCAATGGATTGTCGATAAATCCCCCTAAAATATAGGGGTGCACACTATATTCAATTCGGGCAATTATTGAGTGGTCACTCATTTTTAATTGTATGGACACTGACGGGGGGCATTCCATGTCAGAGCAAGCGTACTATCAGGTCAGCTCAGATGACACACTGAACGACCTGAAAACGTCTGCTGAAGGGCTTGATGCGTCTGAAGTTGCCCGCAGGCAAGAACAATACGGCAAAAACGTTCTGCCAACCGACGAAGGGATCAACTGGGTTCAATTGATTCTTGGGCAGTTCAACGACCTCATGGTCATCATCCTCATCATTGCCGCCGTCATCTCTGCATTCATTGGCGAAACCGGCGACGTGATCGTAATCCTCATCATTGTGATCTTGAATGCCGCTCTGGGCGCTTATCAAGAATTCCAGGCAGAGCAGGCCCTCGCCGCCCTCAGTGCGATGCAGGTGCCTATGGTCCGTGTACGACGCAACGGCGAGATTCAACAAATTAGTGCCGAGGAACTGGTCCCCGGCGATGTCGTGTTGATCGAAGAGGGCGACCGCGTCCCCGCTGACGGGCGGCTTACACAATGCATTAACCTTCAAGCAGAAGAAGCCGCACTCACTGGCGAATCACAGCCCGTGACGAAAACAGCCGATATCATCGAAGCTGAAGGCAATGTCGCCCTCGGCGATCGTGCCAATATGTTGTTCATGGGTACATCGATCAACTATGGACGTGGCGAGATGGTCGTTACCGAAACTGGCCTACAGACCGAGTTAGGCAATATCGCCGCCATGCTGCTGCGTGTAGAAGTCGGTCAGACGCCGCTCCAGCGTCGCATCACACAACTGGGGCGAACATTGGCAGCCGGGGCGCTAACCGTTGTCGCCATTGTGTTTATTGCTGGGTTGGCACGCGGTATCCCTGCCCAGGATATGTTCTTGATCGCAGTCAGTCTGGCAGTGGCAGCCGTGCCAGAAGGTCTGCCCGCGCTGATTACTATCAGTCTGTCACTTGGGGCCAGCCGAATGGTCAAGCGCAACGCCTTGATCCGCCGCTTGCCCGCTGTCGAAACACTCGGTTCTGTGACCACAATCTGCTCCGACAAAACAGGCACACTCACCAAGAATGAGATGACCGCAACCCGCATGGCACTTCCCGGTCACGACGATGTCAATGTCACGGGTGTCGGCTATTCGCCAGACGGTACCTTTGTTGAAGAGGACGGCGATGCAGTCGATCCGCGCAAAGACCCGGTAGTGGGGCGCTTTATCAAGGCGATGGCGCTTTCCACCAATGCCAATCTCGAACAACGCGACGATAACAATGCATTTAGCATCATCGGTGATACCACTGAAGGGGCGTTGATCGTCGCTGCGCAAAAAGTCGGCTGGACGCGCACGCAACTGGAAAAAGACCTGCCGCGTGTCGGTGAACTCCCGTTCAGCAGTGAACGTAAAGCCATGACAACAGTCCATGAAGTTGTCGGCGAAGAAGCACGTGCGCTGTTTAACGACGGCTACATTGCTATTACCAAAGGTGCGCCCGATCGTCTGGTCGAATGGGCCAGCAGCGAGAATATTGAAGGCGAGCGGCGCACATTATCCGACGAACGCCGCAACTCGTGGCAGCGCGAAATCGACGCGATGGCGAGTCAGGGCTTGCGTGTGCTTGGGATCGCCTATCGCCCAATTGACGCTGTTCCAGATGAAATCACGCCAGAAATCGAGCGTGATCTGATCATGCTTGGCTTGGTCGGCATCGTAGACCCCGCCCGCCCAGAAGCGAAGGACGCGGTCGCAGTTGCACGCTCAGCCGGCATACGCGCCATGATGATTACCGGCGATCACGCATTGACCGCAGAAGCCATCGCCCGCAATCTCGGCATCATTGAAGAAGACGAACACGCCATCACAGGCAATCAACTCGATAAGATGAGCGACGCAGAACTGGTCGAAGCTCTTAAGACGACCGCCTGTTTCGCCCGTGTATCGCCGGAACACAAACTGCGCATTGTGCAGGTGCTCAAAAGTCAAAACGAAGTCGTCGCCATGACGGGTGACGGCGTCAACGATGCCCCCGCACTCAAGCAGGCCGATATCGGCGTGGCGATGGGCATCACCGGAACCGATGTCAGTAAGGGCGCATCAGAGATGGTCCTCACCGACGATAACTTTGCCTCCATAGTCGCCGCAATCAACGAAGGCCGCACCGTCTACGACAACATCCGCAAGTTCCTGAAGTACTTGCTAAGTTCCAACGTCGGCGAAATTCTGGTGATGTTCACCGCGCTCATGATCGGACTCAAGATTCCTCTGCTGGCAATTCAGATTCTGTGGATCAATCTCGTCACAGATGGCTTGCCCGCGATCTCGCTCGGCTTTGGTGAACCAGAGCCAGATACGATGAAGCGCAAGCCACGCCCGGTCAACGAAAGCATTTTTGCCGGGGGGATCGGTCGCCATATTATCTGGGTGGGTATACTAATTGCGGCGGTGACCCTGGGCGGTTTCCTCTATGGATTCACCAGTCACGGTATGGACCCCTTCAGTGAGACACTCGGCCTCGAAGAGTTCACCGCCGAGGAACTCACCAGCATCGTCGATGAGACGCTTATCCCCGAAAACTGGGACGAGCTATCCATCGAACAGCGCGAAGAAATCCTCGATAGCGGCGAATCCGCATTTGGTGAAGAAGAGAGCGGCGAGGAAACAATCTTGAGTTATGCCGAACGCATCCCGCGTACGATAGCTTTCACCGTCCTGGCCTTCACCCAGATGTTTGAAGTCATGGGCATTTACGCGGGCGACCGTCTCTCGTTCTTCCGCGTCTGGTTCTCTAAGAATCGCTTGCTAATGTGGGCCGTTCTCTCTACATTCGCGCTGCAACTCGCAGTGATCTACGTGCCCTTCTTGCAGGAGACGTTCCGCACTGCGCCACTCTCGACGACGGAAATGCTCTTATCATTCCTGCTTGGCGCGGTCATCCTCGGCGCGGTCGAAGTCGAGAAGTGGTATACGCGCACACAGCATCCGCTGGAACTCAACGAAGAACAAACCGCTGACGCAACTACATAAGCGGCTGTATAGTCAAAAAACAAGCCGGACGGTCACATGATCGTCCGGCTTCGTGTTTACTGTGTTAGCGTGGGTGGATAATGCGCCCCTGCATCGGGGAAGGCACTTCAATAACCAGGCGATCCAGTATCGTCGGCGCAATATCCATCAACTGGTGCCGTTCTACACGACCCTGACCGCGCTGATTCGGCTCGTAAAGGATGTACATGCCGTGTGGGTCGTGGTTGGCATCGTCTGGACCCGTGTCATTATCAAACGTATAGTGCTTGCCATGTCCTAGACTACCGACCGAACGCCAGTGTAAATCCCCAAAATATACCATCAAATCCGGCGCGATATTGTTGACCTGCGAATACACGACTTCCGGCTTCATCACCCGTGTATTGAGTGGCTCATCGTCCGGGCCGGGAATTGCCGCGATCTCTGACGCCAGTTGATCTCGCACACTCTCAACCTCTCCCGGCGCGATCACACCCTGCGGCTCACGTCCCGCAATGTTCAAGAAGATACGTCCATAGTATCCGCCCGACGCCCATGCGCGGGTGCGTGACCAATCGACATCGGCCTCCTCGAAGCGCATTAGCCGCCCTCGTGCTGGTAATGTGTTGAGAACAAGCCACCCGTTTTCCCATAGCCATTCATTGATACAGATGCCCCCGTCCATGCGTTTTACACCGTGATCGCTGACAATCAAAATCGCAGTACCATCCGGCGCGAGGGCGATCAGTCTACCAATCTGTTCATCAACCAGCTTGTAGTAATCGCGGATGACGTGCTGGTAGCGATTCCCGTTGACATGCTGGCGATGAGTCGGATCGTGGTGTTGCCAGAACGCGTGCTGCACCCGATCTACGCCCATGTTGACGTGCATGAAGAAGTCCCATGGTTTTTGTGTAATCGCATATTCCAGCAACGTAAACTGTGCTTCCGCTACATCCAGCAGGCGTTGCTGTAAACTGTCCTTGTCGTCGGTGCGAAACGGCTTCACATCGAACGCATAATTCGGCGCGACTTTCAACACTTCCTGTTTGAATACCGCCGGATACGTGAATGCGCTATCCGTACCGGGTGTGAGGAATGCGCTGACCAGATGCCCGTTCACAGGTGTGACCGGGTACGTCTGCGGAACCCCAATCACCACCGATTCCTTCTCAAATGCACTCAGAATATCCCATACACGGGGGAGTGTTACAGCACGACTGTTGGCGACTCGCATCGCGTCATAACTGTAATCGGCGCGGTTGCGAAACCCATATACGCCCAGTACGCCGGGATCGCGGCTGCTCAACATACTCGACCATGCCGGAACAGTGATACACGGAATCGAAGACTCCAATGTGCCCCATGTGCCGCCGTCCATAAGTTTGCGTAAATTGGGCAAATCGTCCCGAAATGACTCAAATACAAGCTGCGGGCTTGCGCAGTCCAGGCCCAGAACCAGTACGCGCTTTTGCTGGCGACGGGTGAAGCGTCTGAACATGGTGCTAGTCCGTCACGCGAGAGATGCGCCGACCAATCATCACCAGAATGATACTGAACATATACAGGGCAAGCAGCGGTCCCATCACCAGTGCCATGTTGATAGGGTCAATCGTCGGCGTGATGAAAGCAGCCGCAATCGCAGCACCCACAACTGCAATTCGCCAGTTGCGCAGCAAACTACCCGCCGTCACCATACCCAGCAGTGACAGCAGGAAAAACACCAGCGGCGCTTCAAACGCGACACCCATCCAGAACAACAGCGACGTGACAAAACCAATGTACTGGTCTGCCGTCCACTGTGGATCAAATAAGCCCGCCTGAAATCCTTCAAGAAACGTGATCGCCGGGGGAATCAAGATGAACCACGCAAAACCCACTCCGATGAGGAATAGCAGCGTAATCGCAGGCAACGAACGCAGAATGATACGCTTTTCGCCATGCTTAAGACCGGGTAGCACAAACATCAGCATTTGATGCGTCGCAACTGGAATAGCGATGATCCCACCAACCAACAGCGTCACGCGCAAATAGGCAATTACAGAGCCAGTTGGCCCCAATACCACAAGCTGCCGTCCATCAGGGAACAGATCAGCATACGGTTGTAGCAAAAAGTCGAGGACTGGTCCGGCGATGGCGAATCCAATCACCGCACCAACGACCAACGCCAGAGACGAACGGATAACACGGTCGCGTAATTCTGCCAGATGCGCCCATAGAGACATGCGAAGCTCATGACCATCCGGGATCGCTTCCACATTAGACTCGGTAGATTCCGGGTCGTCAGGCTCGCGTGGGGGCGGGCGTTTGAGTTGAATGCGCATGAGAGGGTCCTTTACTGGCGCTCGAACTACGTGATTATTCGATGTCGTCGTCGCTCAGGCGTTTCCGCAGGGCGGCTACATCATCAGCCAGCGAACCGAGTACGCCGTTAACAAAACGTGGTGTGCTTTCCGCACCAAACAACTTGGCCAGTTCAACGGCTTCGTCAATCGCAACACTAACCGGAACCTGCCGGACAATGGCAAATTCGCTCACCGCCAGACGCAGAATGTTGCGGTCGATCAAGGCCACTTGTTCTAGCGGCCATTCCGGGGCATGGCTTTGAATCGCATCGTCCAGGCGATCACGATATTCGATGGTCGTTGCCACCAACCGGTGCAAATACGCCGAAGCCTTCGGAGTCAGATCATGGTACGTCAGTTGCTGCGACATGACCTCCCCGATCTTGTGTCCGGCACTGTCAATTTCATACAGGATTTGTAAAGCGATACGCCGCGCTGCGCTGCGGTCGTTCGTTGCGCCCGGATGCTCAATGACCTCAGAGTCAACAACATCTTCAGGGTCGAATTCAGGATACATGGACTGTCTAAAGTCGTCCAAGTGCGTCACTTGCTCCCAGGATATTCAGCCGTTTATCTGTCAGAGTTTACACCAGTTCAGGCAGTTTGCCTACAGAAAACTCGCAAATACTTGACAGGATGCACAACCCGTGCTATTGTTTGAGAGTCTTAGTGACCCAATATGACCCATTAAGGTCCGATAGTGAGGTGTAGGATGGAATTGACAATTGGCATGATTGATGGATTCGGTGAGGATGTGCTTCTCACTACGCCCGCACACCGCTAGACGGTTTCAGGCTCTACAAAATCGAGCCGCGGGCGATTGTCTTGCGGCTTTATGCTTTTCTGCCGCGAGGATGTTTGCCACGCGGTTTTTTCTTGCCCTGTGGCTACACACATATTGAACAGGCTAAAGCGCCAACAGGCACGAATCAGGGAGCAACCCCATGTACAGCACTGTAGAACACGATTTGAACGAACTTCACCGGGCACAGTTGATGCAAAATGCAGCACATCAACGTCTGGTAGATCAGGTCCGCACACCCACCAACAAACGGGCACCCATTATGATCGCTTTGCACGCGATCCGCCGGGCAATCAAGTCCGCTTTTGACCAATTTTCGGATTCGGTGACGAATTTTGAACCGAATCCACTTCGTTAACGTATATAACGATAGACAGGGTAAAAAACAGGAGCCAACACAATGAACGGTCACAACCAGCAAACTTTCGACCTTGAACATCGCAACAATCTTATGCAAGACGCCGAACGTCAGCGCCTTGCGGGTGAAGTCAAAGATCGCGGCAATCGCAACCGTTTCGAGAAGGTCATTGCCGGTGTTGGCAGCCAGATGGTTGCAGTCGGTAAGCAGCTTGAAGAGCAGTACGGATACAACGAGCAAACCGTCCAGCGTCGCGCATATTCGCGCTAAATTGACATCAATCTAAAACGATCTCAAACAAAATCAGAGGACAAACTCATGTGGAAAGAACAGGAACTCAATCGCCTTCACCGTCAACAGCGCGAACAACAGGCACGTCAGCAACAGCATTCGCGTGAACTTGTGCAACGCAACAACCGGCGCACCCGGCCTGCGCGTAAAGCTCCCCTCGCTTTGGTTGTCCGTCGCCGCGAAGTCCGCCGCGATCCGCGTGCCACGCAGGGAACTCCGGTCATCTCAGGAGCCACTGGATAACCTGATATGATGCTCAATTCAAAGCAAGAACACCGAAATCGCCGGTTCTAATGAACCCGGCGGTTTTTCTTTATTGTTGAACTTCTGCAATCGTCCGCCGGTTCTGCCGATCAGTTGGTTGCCTTAAGCGGTGCGTTTGCTGGTAACTGATAACTTGTGTTCTGTTACATCGGTGGCGGAATTTCCGCAGGCAGATGAGAGAAACTGCGTTCCGTATAGACATGACTGCGCTTGGGTTCGTTCTGTTCCGTAAACCACAGGTTGAGTTGTGCGCATAGTTCGGCACTCAGAAGGAAAATACACGCCGTCAAAAACGCCCACAGCAAGAAGATAATCGCTGTCGCGATACCACCATAAACAAACTGAAAATTTGCCAGGGTCGATAGATACCATGCGAACAACGCCTTCGCCATCTCCAACGTCACTGCCCCAAAAATCGCGGCAGGCCAAACGGCATCCCAGTTCACGAAGCGCGATGGCACATAGCGAAATAACAATACGAAGATGACCATGTTTAAGCCGAATGGCAGAAAAAACGTGCCGATAGATATCCACATGTTCGACACAGTCAGCGCGTCAATCAATCTGAAAATCCCCGAAGCGACAAACGAAGTCACCACCAGCGCAATCAGAATCAGAGTCATTAAAAACGCCAGCAGGCGCTTGCGCCACAGGCTGCGCCCCGATGGAGATTGAAAGATTTCATCCAATGACGATGTGAGATTCGAGAACAACCCCAATGCCGACCAGATCACACCCGCAAGCGCCAATAGGGTAAAAGACCCCCTCTGATTCAAGGCTTGTGAAATGCTTTCCTGCACGATGCCCAGCGTATCCGTTTGCTCCGGTAGAAACAATTGTAGACCATCAATGACCTGTTGCTGCGCGACAGTCGGCCCAAGAATCGTGCCAATGGCGATTGCCAGTAACAGCGCCAGTGGGAACGCGGAAAACACCGCATAATACGAAAGCGCAGCCGCCTGACGCGGTCCGTGCTTCTCAAAGTTGCGTGCGGCACGCCACAAGTGCGACGGCAGTGCGCGGGTTGACGTTGGAAGTCGCGCCCAATATTCGCGTAGCATCGCTATCTGCTGAGATTGTAGAATTCGATCTCGAAACCCGCTCACCCTGTTCTTTAGCATCGAATCCACCTATCCTGACTGCTTTATTTCCCGGAACGCGATCATCGTATCATAAATAAGGAGATTGCAGCATGAAGCATCTACTGATCTTCGATTTCGGCGGCGTGCTGATGAAAACACAGGATTATACGCCACGTCACAACTGGGATGACCGGCTTGGTCTGCCACATGGCAGTGTAGAAAGCATTGTCCATAATGCCGGTAGCTGGATCAAAGCCCAAACCGGCGTGATTCCGGTCGAAGCCTACTGGGACGATGTCCGGCAGTCTTTAGGGATTTCAGCAGATCAAGTACAGCAACTCGCGATAGACTTCTACAGCGGCGATGTACTGGACGATTCGCTGGTCGATCTGATCCACCGCTATCGTGCAGAGGGTCACACGGTCGCCTTACTCAGCAACGACTCGCTGGAATTGATGCCGAAGTTACGCCGCCTCAATCTCGTTGACTTGTTCGATCCTCTGGTCGTTTCCGCACAAATTGGCGTCATGAAACCCGCTGTCGCTGCGTATCAGGCGCTGTTGGATCAAGCGAATCGTCCCGCGAACGAGGCGGTTTTCATCGACGATCGAGCAGAAAATATCGCCGGGGCAGAAGTGTTGGGAATTCGAGGGGTTCACTACCAGGCGAGCATGGACCTTGAGAATGCGCTCTCATCCATCACAGGCAAGTAAACCTTCATGCAGGTTTTTCAAAACTCCGCTACTATGGGAATTGATACTCATCATGCACCCGGAGGGATGACGAATGACTCGTAAACACGCCCTTGTTCTAATCTTATTCGTTGTACTTGCACTGTTCTGGGCACCGGCAGTCGGTGCTCAGTCGATTGACGACCTTGATGCCGACGAAATTCTTGAACTGCTTGGCCCGCGTGACGGCGAAGATTTACTCTTCGATATCTTGCTCTATCTGATCTTCTTCATGAGCATCCTCTCGATGTTCCTGATTCCCGATAAGCAGCTAATGGCAACCATGCTCAACTTCGTCGTAATCTTATTTGCCGTACTCTCGAAGATTCTTGTTGGCGATGTAGCCCCTTATGTCATTGCACCAACAGATCTTCCGGTGTTGCCCATCAACGCGGGTATGTTCGTCATCCCGCTCATTATCGCCGGGATGGTGCGCCAGCGTCGTGGCAACCCGCCCGCGATGATTACCGGCATCATCACTGGGCTGCTCGGTGGTGTGTACTTCTTCCTCTTCTGGGCCTTAAAGCAACGCGGGTTCGATACGACAGAAGCAGCACAGGTTTTCTTCAACTTGATTTAATCCGCCTCAAACGGTGTAGTCGCATATGAGGCTCATATTCATTGCTATGGGCTGGGCCGCCGGAATCATGCTGGCGGCCCGGCTCGAATTTCAGTATCCACCTCTCGTCTGGTTGGGATTAGCCGGGTTTTTACTGATTCCCGTGTGGTTCACGCGTGATGATCCACCGCTGCGCATGGTCAACATGATGATGGTTGCCCTTGCCCTTGGTGGATTTCGCTATTCCCTCGCACCAGACACAAGTCACGTATCACAATGGAACAACTCTGGCGGCATCATGCTTGAAGGCGTCATCATTGACGACCCCGATGTCCGCGATGACCGGGTACAGTTTCGCTTGCGTGCCGATACCGCCACTCGCGGCGGGCGATCAATCGTTACCAGTGGGCTTGTACTTGTGGAAGCGCCACGTGTAACCGGGATTAGCTATGGCGATCGCGTGGCCGTCAGCGGCGAACTCATCACACCCGGCGAGTTCGACACCTTCTCGTATTCGGCCTTTCTCGCCCGTCAGAACGTATTCAGCATCATGCAAGATTCGTCCGTGACCGTACAGTCAGGCGGGCACGCTTCCTCGTTTTACATGGCGCTGTTCGACTTACGCGCCCGCGCCCATGATGAAATCAATGACGCCCTGCCAGAGCCGCAGGCGGGTCTGCTGTCAGGGATTCTACTGGGCAACGAACGCGGCATCGCGCCCGAAGTCGGCGACGCCTTCAGCGCCACCGGAGCCGCCCATGTGATCGCCATCAGCGGCTTCAATATGGCCCTCATCGCCGGGATCGTTAGGGGAACCCATGCCGAGGACCGCCGACGCTGGCGGGTGATCGTCGGTGTGCTGGTTATCGCGGTATACACGCTCTTTGTCGGCGCAAATGCCGCAGTCGTCCGCGCTGCGATGATGAGCAGTCTGCTGGTGATCGGTCAGTTGTTCAAACGTAAGGCTTTCGTCCCGACTTCGCTGGCCTTCGCAGCGATCGTGATGACACTCCAAAACCCGAATGTCTTGTGGGACGTGAGTTTTCAGTTGAGCTTCGCTGCGACATTGGGCATCGCTTTATTCGTGGAACCCTTGCAGCGTGGATTTGACCGTGTCTTGACATGGATGCTTCCAGCAGGCTGGACGCGTGCTATCGGCAAAGCCTTGCAGGAACCCGTCGTGGTCACACTCGCCGCGCAAATCACGACGTTGCCCTTGATCGTCTTGTATTTTGAGCGGCTGTCACTTGTAACACTGCCCGTCAACGTGCTGATTATCTTCGTGCAGCCATTCATTCTCGTTGTCGGCGGGTTGGCGACCATGATCGCATTCGTGCTTCCAATATTGTCGAATGCCTTTTTCGGGATCGCATATGTGCTCCTGTCTTGGACGACGGAGATCGTGCGTGTGTTCGGCACGCTCGATTTCGCAGATGTCGTCTTCCGCGTCGATGCGGAGTTTATCGCGCTATATTTTGTATTACTGGTGGGGTGGGCGATTATGCACGCGACTCAGCCGCAGTGGTGGCTAAATCTGGTGGTATTTGTGCGCAGACAGTCCGTATTGTCGGCGGTGATCGTCGCAGGTACTTCGACGGTCATTCTGATGGGCGCGATTGCCTTCAGCCGTCCCGACGGCAAACTGCATGTCTGGTTTCTCGATGTTGGGCATAGCAACGCCGTCCTCGTACAAACACCCGGCGGCGCACAAATTCTGGTAGACGGCGGGCGTTTTCCGTCGCGTTTGCTGACCGCCATCGGCGACCGTGTCCCTTTCAATGACCGCGAAATCGACGTGCTGGCGATCACCCATCCCGACACCTTCGACATCGCGGCCCTGCCTGCGGTATTAGAGCGCTACAGTGTCGGTGTTGCCCTCACCAACGGACAGCCAAATATCGGCGATGTCGTACTCGAAATCGAGCAAGCGCTCGCAGAGACCGAGGTCGTCCCCGTAACCGCAGGCTACACGCTCGAATTTGACGATGGCACGCGAATCGAAGTCTTGCACCCACAGCGGACGCCGGACATCACGGATCGTATCGGCGATGAAGTGATGGTCTTACGCCTGTCATATGGTGAGATTTCGTTTTTACTGGCGTCAGACATCAGCGAGGCCGGGCAGGTCGAACTGATTGAATCCGGCAACTGGCCCCTATCGACCGTCCTACAGCTTCCCCAGCACGGAACCGCCCGCAGTCTCAGCGAAGCGTTTGTTTCAGCAGTACAACCGTCAGCAGTCGTGATTCAGGTGGACCCGGCGAATCGGCGTGGCGACCCGGATGCGGGCGTACTGTCGATGCTGCCCGAAGGCGCACCCGTCTACCGGACTGACGAAAGCGACACGGTCCACTTCTGGACAGATGGTGTTAGTCTGTGGACGGAGGGGTAGGATCGGTTTCACGTGGGCGTTTGGGAATGAGTCCGCCCGTTGGAGTGAAAGGATCATCCGTATCTGGTTTTTGCCAGGGTGGGATATCGTGAATGGAGCCATCGGGGTACAGGTATTCAACGCGAAGCACCTGTTCGGGTTGTTCGGTACGGGTGAGGGCTTCGAGTTTGATGACACGATCTAACAGGCGTGTGAGGGCCATGGCCCGGATGTGGGCGGTATCGGGGTCATCGGTAAGCGTCTCGACGATCGTATCAATATGTTGCATGAGGCGGGTACGAAGGCGGGTGTATTCGCCCTGTGGTTCGTCTTCAATGTGATCGGTGTTTGCAGCACTTTTTTGCGGCAGCGCATCACTTTTTTTGTGCAGCAAAGGCGGTTCTGCCTGCTGGCGGCGGAGTTTGCGCTCGCGCTTCCACTGGTAGATGGTGCGGGCAGGGATGTTTGTTTGCAGGGCGGTGAGTGTGACGTTGCCGTAGTTGTCGTCAAGATGTTGGAGCGTGTCTTCGCGTTGTTGATCGGTATAGCGTTTGGGCATGAGCAGTTTTCAACCGTTAGTTATCAGTGGACAGTTATCAGCGATTAAACAGTAGCACATAAGTTCTGTGGTTGGTGGGAAATAGAATTAGAAAGTTTTGTTGGTTGGTTGCATTTGCCACTGGACCCCCTCCTAACCTCCCCCGGTGCCGGGGGAGGGACTTTTGCGTGACGTTTTTATCAAATGGAATCGGTAGATGTGCGGGTTTGTCGTGTTGGTGAAAACGGTGAACGCTGTTTCTGAACGGATGGATCAGTCTGTAGGCGGCGGGGTGGGGTCGTCATGGTCGTTTTGTGTTTGCAGTTCATTTATCCACTAGCTACCTGAACGCAAAAAGGACACGGGTTCGTGCCCTGATTATCGCATGATTTGGGGTGTTGTTGGCTAGAGGTATCTATGATTTCTTATGGCGGACGTGCTGTAGCACGTCCCTACATGACACGGGTTCGTTTAAGGAATGCCAAAATTGGGCATCCACCTCAGTCAATCTGACGGCGAGGCTAGAGATTAACCCTGTTCGATGTCGTCGCGGCGTTTGAGGCTGACGCTGATCGACTCGCGCTGTTCTTCGTTTTGTTGTGGCTGCGGGAACTCTGCCGGAGTGCCTTGAATCTCATCTTCACCGGTGACAGCCGCCGGCTGTGGCTGATTCGCCGCGTGATTAACCTCACTAATGCCGTTGCGCACTTGATTCAGGTTGCGCAGCAAATTCTGCTCCAGCTTGCTGAGGACGCTCATCACATAATGATCGGCTTCGCCGGTCATCTGTGCGGCCTGCTGGCGTGCCTGCTCGATGAGGTTGGCAGCCCGATTTTGCG
>DAOTXA010000455.1:0-6253 GCA_034435595.1 Anaerolineae bacterium
GTGGTGCAATGTGGGCGCAATGCGGCGGCGGCGGCTTTCGCGCAGCGCATTGAGCGGGATGTGCGCGACCAACTGTACGCCAGTCTGTTGGGCAAAAGTATGTCCTTTCATGACTCGCTTCCGGTCGGCGAGACGATGGCCCGTGTGACCAACGATGTGCGAGAATTGAACTTGATGATGTACCCGGGTGTGAACCTGCTGGTTGGGTCAGGTATGTTTCTGATTGCGCCCTTGTTCGCGGCCCCGGTGATTTCCCCGCCGCTGGTGCTGGTTCCGCTTTTATTTGTGCTGGCACATTTGTTTGTGCAGTATCGCTTCGTGCGCACGCTGCATCCGGTTGCGCAGAAGGTGCGTACCAGCTTCGGCACGATGAACGCCCGTCTTGCAGAGTCGATTGACGGCTTGCAGGTGGTCAAAGGCGCAGCGCGTGAAGACTTCGAAGTCGAAACCTTCAACCACCTCGCCGACGATGTGCGCGATCATTTCGTCCAGCAGGGCAAGATTGAGGCACGCTATTTGTCGTACCTGCTGTACGGATTTGCGTTGGTGTTCGGTTTCCTGCACGCGGTCACACTCTATCAGACCGGGACCATCCAAATCGGTGAAATTGTCGCCTTTACCGGCCTGCTGGCACTGTTCACATTCCCGGTGTTCACATCATTGACTTCACTGTCTCGCATTGCGCTGGGATACGCCAGCGCGGGGCGCATCATCAATATCATTAACGCCGATGTCGCCCTTGATAGTGCAAATGCCGATCATCGCGCAGAGATCAAAGGCGGTATTCGCTTTGAAAATGTCAGTTTCGGGTATGTGTCGGCGGATGGTGAAGAGGAAAAACCTGTTTTGCATGATATTTCGTTTGCGGTTGAGGCGGGGCAGACTGTCGCCCTCGTCGGGCAAACGGGCGCGGGAAAAACGTCGCTGACGAAACTGCTCAATCGCATTTACGATCCTGGCGAGGGGCGTGTTCTCATTGATGATGTGGAGTTGCGAAATTGGGATTTGGCGACGCTGCGCTCGCAAATCAGCATTATCGAGCAGGATATTTTCCTGTTTAGCCGTACAATTGCCGAGAATATCGCCTTCGGGGTCAATGACGCCAGCCAGGAAGCGATTGTCGAGGCGGCGAAGAAGGCGCAAGCGCACGACTTCATCATGAGTTTCCCCGATGGCTACGAGACCGAAATCGGGCAGCGCGGCGTGACACTGAGCGGTGGGCAGCGGCAGCGTCTTGCGATTGCGCGGGCATTTCTCAAGAACCCCCCGGTCTTGATTCTTGACGACAGCACCAGTGCGATTGACAGCGCGACCGAGGACCTGATCCAGAAAGCAATCTGGTCGGCGGCAGAGGGGCGTACCACGCTGCTAATTACGCACCGCCTGTCGCAAATCCGCTGGGCCGATCACATCGTCGTGCTAAAGCAGGGGCGCATCGTCGCGCAGGGCGATCACGATAATCTGCTGCAAACGTCGGAGGCTTATCGCCGCATCTTCGCCCGCTATGAAGGTGGTTCGTCGAACAAGCCGCATGACCCGACGGTGAAGGTCGAAGCCGCCATCAACGAATAGCTGAAAACGAATCAATCTGCCGCGAGGCAGGGGAGCAACACACAATGGCTGCGATTCTGGGTGGCTTGCAAGAAGACAATTACGATCGTCAGTATTCCGACATGTATCTGTTGCGGCGCATCTGGGATTATTTTTCTCAGTATCGTATGCTGCTGGTGGCAATGGTCGCGGCGTTTATTGGGCTTTCGGCAATGGCCGCGCTGCCCCGGGTGTTGATTGCCCTGGGTGTGGATGTGCTGGATAATGGACCGGCGGCGCAAATGATACGTGCGACTACAGGCGTGTTGCCCGGTGTTTACGAGCAAATCGGTGTTGGTTTGGTCAGCGCGTCGGAAGCGGTGACGAATCAAATCCTCGTCCTCACCATGATCCTTTTTGGCGCTGCGATCTTGCAATACATCTCTAACTGGACGCGCCGCCGCGTGCTGACGCTGGTCCTCGGTCGTGTGATTAGCGAGATGCGCAAGGATGCGTTTAAGGCGGCGGTGAATCGTGATCTTGCCTTTTATGACAAGAACAAATCCGGCGGGGTGATTAGCCGCATTACCAGCGACACGCAGGAATTCGGCGATGTGATGCTGCTGACCAGTGACGTAATCGCGCAGATGGCACAGATCATTATTCTGCTGATAGTGTTGCTGGATCGTTCGTTGAGTCTGACGTTTTTATTGTTGGCGATGCTCCCCGCGATTATTCTGTCGGCGTTGATGTTCCGCAATCTGGCCCGGACGGTCACGCGACAGGGCGCACGGGCGATGGCTTCGGTCAATGGCATGATTCAGGAGAGCGTAAGCGGCATCAGCGTAGCCAAAAACTTCCGCAAAGAAGCCATGGTCTACGGTGAGTTCAAAGACGTAAACAGCCGCGTGTATCGCATCAACCTGACGCGTGACGTAATTCTGGCGCTCATCTTCCCGGTGATGAACATCCTTGCTGGTATCGCCACTGCCGTGATTGTATATGTCGGTGCGCAAAACGTAGCGTGGGGATTCGTGACCTTGAGCGCGTGGTTCCTGTTTGTGCAGGGCGTGGATCGCTTCTGGTTCCCCTTTATTCAGCTTGCCGCTATCTGGAGCCAGTTCCAGCAGGCGTTGAGCGCGACCGAGCGTATTTTTGCTCTGATCGACACCGAAAACACAGTGATTCAGACGGATTCGCAGCAGGTCGGCGACTTAAACGGACATATCGAGGTCGATGATGTAACTTTTGGCTATGAAAGAGGCCAGCCCATATTGATCAACTTCAATCTCGACATCGCGCCGGGGGAAAATGTGGCCTTCGTCGGGCACACGGGCGCAGGCAAAAGCACCGTTGCCAAGCTGATTACACGCTTTTATGAATTTCAGGATGGGCAGATTCGTGTGGACGGGCACGACATCCGCACGTTAGATTTGCCGGCATATCGCGCCCGGATCGGTAACGTGCCGCAGCAGCCGTTTTTGTTCAGTGGCACCATTATGCAGAACATCCGCTATGGCAAGCCAGACGCGACCGATGCCGAGATCGAAACCGTCGCGCATAGCGTCGGCAACGGCGAATGGCTGGAGACGCTGCCGGAGGGTCTGCACACGGATGTCGGCGAACGTGGGGCACGCCTGAGTATGGGGCAGCGACAACTTGTTAGTTTGATGCGCGTGCTGCTACAACGTCCGGCGATTTTCATTCTGGACGAGGCAACCGCGAGTATTGACCCCTTCACCGAGGCGCAGATTCAAGAGGCGCTCGACCTGATTCTGGCGAATTCGACCTCGATTTTGATTGCGCATCGTTTGAGTACCGTTCGCAATGCCGACCGCATTATTGTGCTGCGTGAAGGCGCGATTATTGAGCAGGGCAGCCACGACGAACTCATGGAACAGGGCGGTCACTACGCGGAACTCTACAGCACCTACTTCCGCCACCAATCGCTCGATTACATCGAAAGCGCGAAAGAACGGTTTGCGGCTGCCGGGGCAGATTAGCGGGTGACATTGGCGTGGGTTTTGCGTACAATCCGCGCCATGAAACTCAAACACATTTTCCCTACAGAGTTGCAAATCATCCTGCTCGGTTTCGTGTTGATCGGGTTCGCCTATATGTGGGCGACCCCGCCCTTTGAAGCCTCGGACGAACTGCGCCACTTCGGGATGGTCGAGTACATCCGCGAAACGGGCGAACTCCCCGTGCAGGACCCTGAACAGCCAGATACACCCTATCATCAAGAGGGCAGCCAACCGCCACTATATTATGCGCTGGTCGCCCTGATTACGCGCCCTATCTCGTTTGATGGTTTGGACGCGCTGCGAGAGTACAATCCACATGCCAAGCTTGGCATACCTGGTGATCCCGACAACAAGAACATGGTGCTGCACCTGCCGTCACGTCCACCGTTGCAAGATGCGCTGCTTGCTGTTTACGTTGGGCGATTGTTTAGCTTGCTAGTTGCTGGTGTGGCGATTACAGCGGTCTACCACAGTGCGCGTATCCTCGCGCCAGATGGACGCCTGCGACGCGTGGTTCCGTTGGTTGCTGCTGGACTGACAGCGTTTAACCCGATGCTGATCTTTATCGCTGCTTCGGTGAACAACGACAATCTTGTCACCATGCTGAATAGTCTGGTTATTCTGCTGATGCTGCTGATGCTGCGCGATGGTTTTGACTGGCGGCGTAGTTTATTGATTTCGGTGTTGATCGCACTGGCGACGCTGACCAAGTTGAGCGGCCTCGTACTGGTTCCGGTGGTCGCATTGGCGGGATTATGGCTCGGCTACCGGCGGCGTGATTTACGTGGCTTGTTTACGCTCGGCTTTATGATGGCGGGTATATGGGTGCTGCTTGCCGGATGGTGGTATCTGCGCAATATTCAGCTTTATGGCGAATTATTTGGTACAGAGACGATGGTGGCAGTCGTCGGGCCGCGTCTGGAACCATTTACAGTGCAAACGCTCATCAATGAGTTTGAGGGATTCCGCCTTGCTTTCTGGGGATTGTTCGGCAGTGTGAATATCTGGGTCCATGATGTTTTCTATCGTGCGATGGATGCCGTGTCACTGCTGGCAACGATCGGCTTTGCGGGCTATTTGTGGGGCTTGTGGCGTAACCGTTCGCAGGAAGAAGTGCGCCTCGTATCGGTCATGTTGATGGTGCTGATGCTGGTTGTCGCTTCAATGAGCTTGATTAGCTGGACTGCCCAGACTTTAGCCTCACAGGGGCGATTGCTGTTTCCCGTCATCGCTGCGATCAGCATCCTTTCTGCGCTTGGGCTGGCACATCTGCCGGAGTATTTCGCCGCGTTTGGGCGTGCGCGACGTGATTATGCGCGTCCGTTTGGATGGTTTCGCCCGGTGGCGATTGTCGCTGTAGCAGGCTTGGCAATGGTAGCCGCTATCTCGCCCTTCGTTGTGATTGCGCCCGTGTACGCGATTCCTCAGCCTGTTGGCGAATTGTCCAATTCCGCGACACCTGTGTATGCGCGGTATGGCGATACCGTCGAATTGATCGGCTACGAAACCGAAGACCGCCGCTATGAACCGGGGGATCGCATCCCGGTGACGCTGTATTGGCGTGCGCTGGAACAGACAGACACGGACTACAGTTTGTTTGTCCATGCGGTGGATAGTTCTGGTGCAGAAATCGGTAAGGTCGATAGCTATCCGGGTGCGGGATTGTTGCGTACTTCGATGTGGGAACCGGGTGCGATCTACCGTGACGAGTATCTCATCCCGCTGGATGAAGATGCCGAAGGCCGCGTGAACCTGCGCTTGCAGGTCGGCTGGTGGGATATCGACACGGAAGAACGTCTCATTGCCAGCGACGGCACGAATGACGGCGTTTCCGTATTTGTCGATACAGGCGGCTTCGTCGGGGACTCGTCACTCGAAATCGACGGGTTCACCATGCTGCCGGAAACCGTCGATTTTGGCGGTGTGATCTCCCTGAAGGGTTACACTCTGGTAGGTGATTCGCTGATGCTGTTGTGGGCAGCCATTGGAATACCCAACGATAGCTACACCGTATTTGCACAGGTACTCAGTGAGGCTAATGTTGTAGTCGGGCAGGGGGATGCGCCGCCGTCGCTGCCCACACGTTACTGGCGCAATGGCGAGCAGTACATCACGCAGCACACATTGCACTATGCCGACACCCCGCCCGACGGTGCGTATCGTCTGCTGGTGGGGTGGTATCACCCGGCTGATTTTGCGCGACTTTCAACGGCAGTACCGGGCGATGCCTACGAGGTGACAACGATCACCTTCGAGGATGATTCGTAGCAAGGGCGACTCTGGATCGCCCTTACAGTTCACACTACACGTCGTTAGCTTTCCAATTCGACCGCCATTGCGACCGCTTCACCACCGCCGAGGCAGAGGGCGGCGAGTCCACGTTTGAGACCATGTATTTGCAGCGCGTGGATGAGCGTCACCAGTACGCGGGTTCCGCTTGCGCCGACCGGGTGACCGAGCGCAATCGCGCCCCCATGCACGTTGACCTTTTCCAGCGGCAGTTCGTAGCCGTCGCGGGCGAGTCCGGCTTTATCGCCCAACACCTGCGATGCAAACGCCTCATTAATCTCGAACAGGTCCACGTCTTCCATCGTCCACCCGGCGCGGTCGAGCGCTTTCGGGATCGCTTTCACTGGAGCGTAGAAAATCCACTGCGGATCAAGCGCGGCCTGCCCATAGCCGACGATACGGGCGACGGG